>JBILMI010000014.1:0-25841 GCA_044375585.1 Luteolibacter sp. | reverse complement strand
TTGCGAATGGGTGCGGGTTTATTCGCATCGGTCGCACTGCCAGGAACGATACTTGGATCGACAAGGGGAGGGAGTTCGGGGCCTTCTGAGAAGATACGGGCGGGGTCTGATACATCGTAGCGATTATCCATGTTGGTTTGGATAGAGTTGAGTGATTTATCGTTATTCACGATGGAAGGTTGGATAAAGATCATCAACTCATCGCGATCGACGCCTTTGGTTTTGGTTGAGAACAAGCGTCCGAGTCCTGGGATGTCGCTCAGGACAGGGATGCCAGTGACGGTTTCCTTGTCATTGCTGGTGATGAGGCCGCCGAGGACGATGGTTTGGTTATTTGGAACTGTGACGGTTGTTAGTAGTTCTCGAGTGCCGATGATTGGGACCCTACCGATTTCACCAATAGGTTCAGATTGACCAATAATGTCATCACTAAGAAGAGCGATTTGGAGGGTAATTTCGTCATCCGAGTTCACGAGTGGAATGACTTCAAGTTTAAGTACGACATCGCGGTATTCAATATTGGTGGAAACGCCGCCTCCACTGAACTGATTGGAGTTCGTAGGGATGGCGATACGACGGCCTGATGAAATCGTGCCCTTACGGTTGTTTGCGGTGTAGATGGATGGACGGGAGAGGACAGTGAAATCGCTATTGGATGAAAGTAATTTCACATAGCCAGCGAGAGAGTTGCCGATTTTACCGTAGAGGGATAATCCGGACTGGTTAGGAAAAAGATTTCCGGCTACTAAACCTGTGTCTTCGTTAGCGGGCCCAGCTGCTGGATTAAGAAGATCATTAGGAAGGTTAGCATTATTGACTCCGCCTCCGATATTGGAAAAGCCGATTCCGCCGTTATCGTTTCCGCGGAAGGCACGAATCCAATCAATTCCAGTGGAAGTTGATTTCCCGAGGGAGAGTTGTCCAAAGACGGTGGAGATCATGACTTGGTCAGCTTTGACATCAACCTGATCGAGGAGTCTTTCGATGATTTCGACGCTGGAAGGAGGGCCTTGGACGATGATGGAGTTGGTGATGTTATCGGCAACAAGTAGCGTGCGCCCAACAAGGAGCGAAACGGGCCCGGAGTTAGCGTCTGGTTCTTGTAGGGAGCTGCTGCTGCCGCTTCTACTACCACCTGAGCCTCCTAATCCTCCCATGCCTCCTGATCCTCCGAATCCGGAGCTGGAGTTAGAGTTGGAAGGATTTCTATTGCTTCCGTTGTTAGAGAAATTGCTAGTTTGCTGTCTATTGTTTTGGTTGCCTGGCTGAGACTGGTTTTTTCCATCAGTTCCAGCACTTCCGGTTCCTGAGAAAGCGCGGGTGAGAGCATCACCGGCTATCGGCAGGAAATCGGCGACAGCGAGGAATTCGATTTTTCTGCGTAAGAAATTGCGTTGATCGGATTCGATATCGAACTGACTGATGAGTCCTTCGACGAATAGTATATCCACAGGACGACCTATGGCAATGATACGGTTGGTGCGAGCGTCGGGAATAATTTGCAAGGGGGTTTCCTCACCTGAGGAGGTGCCGCCGAGATCGGCATTATTAGGAATATTTCCAGCGGGTGCTGGTGCTGGTGCGGGTGCGCGTTGGACACCGGCGGTGAGATTGGATTCTTGCTGATTGCCAACCATTTCGTTGAGCGTGGTAGCTAGCTCGGTGACATCGGCGAATTTTACATTGATAAAGCGAGTATCGACTAGGCTGGAGGGCTTATCGATTTGGGCTTTGATATCGATGAGTTTGCGGATCAGGGAGGTATTTTCGGTTATAATTACTGAAGCAGCATTTGGAACGGCGGCAATGGAACCAAAGGCTCCGAATTGTCCGATGATTTGGGTAAAGGTGCGAACCGCTTCATCGGGCTTGATGTGGTTGAGCTTCATGACATAGGAAATCACGGCGTCGCCATTAGGGAGTGGGTCGTTTTCGGTAAAGACCGGAACGCCAATGTTAGTGGGTCTGATTCCACCGGAAGCAAGGGTTAGAAAATCGAGATTTGGATCTGTGGCATCTGGGACGAAGATGAAGTTTTCAATCGTTGCGGTCTTTTTGAGAATTTCTGAGGCTTGAGCATAAGTGAGAGGATTCTGCGCTGAGGCATCGATATTAAGAGCGAAGGATGCTTTGGATGCAGCAGATGAGACGATAACTCTGCGGCCCGTATACTTGGTGTAGAGACCAGCGAGTTCATTTCCACTGCATTCAGTAAATTCGATTTTTTCTTTAATGATGCCGTTATTGTCAGCGAGTTTTTTATCGTTCCCCGAAACATTTCTTGGAATGTCGCCGGGAATAGCTGGAACTTCACCTTCTTGGGAAAAGAGGGGAAGGCAGGTGATTAGAAATGCGGTTATGAAAATAAAGTGACGGCTCATTCGGTGATGGGAAAGTTGATGACTCAGATCTAGTGGTAAACGGAGGGGTTTCAATTACCTGCTACGACTCGGTGGAGATAGTGGTTTTTTGTTAGATGGATTGGAGGGATTGGATGGATTGACTGTGGGAGGTATGATTCTAGGACGCGCGGGTATGTTCGGAGTCACTTGTCCGTTGTTCGGTTGGTTTTGTGGATTCGGAGTTATTTGCCCGTTGTTCGGTTGGTTTTGTTGATTTGGATTAACGCCCGGCGGGACATTGGCAGTGGGTTTTGCTGTTGTTGGTGTATTAAGAACCACGAGATCAGGTTCGAAATGCACGACTCCTTCGACTTTTCCCTTACTTAAGGTGACGGTAGTTCCAAGGCTGACTTCGGGGTTACGATCAACAGAAATAACTTCGTATCCAGAATTGTTACCGGGTTCGATGACGATTTTTTTCTCAGTTTTATTTTTTTTGTTCGCAATCGTGATGCGGTATCCGCCTTCGATAGGAGCGATGCCGGTGAGGTGGTAATCGCTTAATGGATTTATGACGGGTGCATCAGCGGTGACAATCGGTTTAGTAGTGAATGGGCTGTCTAGCCATAATTTACTATAATAGCTGTCAGGTTTCTTTTCAGGAACCTGTGCATGAGAGATTGAGCATAGGATGATGCTCAGAAAAGCGATGAAGAGAAATGGTTTCATAAATCTGTTTGTTCCGCAGGGAACCATTGAGATATGACAGCGGTGCAGTCGATGAGGGTATCGTCCTTAGTGTTAGGGGTTAGACGGATTTGAATTGCTGAGCGGAATGAGGATGGGTTGTTGATGGTGTTTAGCCAGTGATAGAGAGATTCCTCTTTGCCGGTGACACTAAATTGAATTTGGGCGCGATGATAATGTTTTCCGCTGGTGTCAGTGGGGAGGAATTCTTGGGGCTTGAGGGTTAGTCCAGCAGCGCGTGCTTCTTTTTCGATGAATGATTGAAGTTGGCCTTGGACGGTTTGTGCATCGATAGTAGGGGGTTCGTTGTCAGCGAGCCATTGCATCTGCTCTTCGTATTGCGTCGCGTTATCTTGGCTAGAGATTGCTTGTTGAAGCTCCATTTTAGCCGTATCTAAACTAGATTCAAAAAGAGCCTTTTTTTGTAAATATTGAGAATAAAGGAAGAAATTAAACATCACAAACCCCGCGAGGAGTAAGAGTGAGAGTAAATTTTTTTCGCGGGATGACATATGAGGAGGTGGCGAGATTCTAGATTAGGAAATTGGGATTGTCATTCAAAAGGTAGGATCCAACCCCATGAAACAGATATAGTTACGGTGTAGTTTGGGAAGATGACGCACGAAAAGTGAATTCCCAGCCAAGTTTGGATTGTCGGGGGCTGGCATCTTCCCAACGGAAGTTCGTGAGTTCGTTACTTTTTTTAAGGTTGAGAGAAAACTGAGTGACGGCTTGAGGCTGAGGGGCTTCACCTTCCAAAATAACTTCTGCTGCTGAAACCGTTGCTACTTTGAGGCGTAGCCCAGAGTTGGCAGGGATGCATTTTGATATCCGGTGCAGGATGTCTACGGTATTACAGTCGCGGATGATCCCGTATTCGAGTTCGTCCCATTTTGCGATGTGTAAGGCAAAATTTTCGCGTGCAGGCGCGATGATGGCAGCGCGCTTTTTGAGTTTCTGGGTGGTGGAATGGGTTTTCCACAGGTCAAAGCCAAAGTATCCGATCGTTCCGAAGTAAAACAGGGCGACAGCGGCGATGGTGAAGATCGTGCTTTGGCGTTGGCGGGCGGCGCGACGAGCGGCTCTGACATCAGCAGGAAGTAGGTGGCTGAGGGGATTTGGGAGTGATGGGGCGGGCCTTGGGGTGAGATCGACTCTGATCGTTAAGACTCGTGCGAGTTCAGAGGTTTGGGTGTTGGTATCGTTTGACCAAACGATGGCTTTATCGGGTTTAACCTCAATGCCTTGCATGGAAAGCTGTGCGATGGCGATCCGAATTTCACGTATGAGGTTAGCGTCTGGTGAGATGTCAGCTGAACTTGTCGCTTGGCTGTAGACGAGTTTGCCCTCGTGATGGATCGCGAAGACCCATTGATTCAACTCACGCCAGAGGTTCAACGAATTGCCGTCACTTGGGAAAGCTCGTGCCGATATGTCAAAAGCCTTAGGGGATTTCTTGGGGAGTGATTCGGTAGTGGGATTGCGGAGGACGACGTAAAGTAAAGAGGACTCGTCAGCCGAGGTAGAGATAGGGAAAATATCCGTGAGTTGGCCAGCAAGTGGGTCGGGCCGTAGGCCAACGCGCTCTGCATGGGTGGCTGCGAGATCTGGAAAGAGCGCGGAATCACCTGTTTGGACCTTCAAGGGTAATGCGGTAAGTGCTTGGACTGGAAATAGAAAGATTAAATCACCAGCGGGAAGGTTCTCAATTTCCGAGGGATTTTTTACAGGGTATGAAGCAAGCAGAGTTGCAGGCTGATTGGGCATAATCGTCCAAATCTCCCAATCGGTTTCACCGGGGATGAGAAGGTAGTTTGAATTAGATTTTGCCATAATGATGAGAGAGTCTGGAGCGGATAGGGGGATTTTAGGGAATAATCTCGGTGCTGCGGCTGAGTAGGACGGGTTTTCCGGTGCGATTTCTGAGGATGACGATGATGCGGCGTTTGGATTCTCCAGCGCGAGCAGTTGAGGTGATGCGGGCTGTGGTGTCGTTAATCGTGAAACGCTGCGCTATATCTTGGCGTGTATTTGCATCAATGCCAAGCAAGGAAAGTGCAGAAACGATATCTTGGAAAGGGACATCATCTTGTGTATTTCGGATGCCATCTGTGCCACGGACAGTTTCGGTGATGATTGAGGCTTGAGCTTCGGTGACTTCTGCAGCCACTGATATAAGCTCTGCATCCGCTTCATTGATATCGAGTGTTCCACCAGACCAGACCGTAAACCAATTTCTCCAATCTGGGCGAAGAGCCTCGATTTGATCCATGCCGCGTACCAATCGCATTTCCTCGATGTCATAGAAAGGTCTATTGAATGGCTGGTTAATGCGTCCCATTTGGGTGTATTCCTCGATTTCTGCACCATTGAGTGCGACCTCTTCATCGGGGTCGACCCAGTCAGTGAGGGCATCAGTGAGGGCTTGTGCGGAATCTAAATCCAGGCCCCAGTAGGTGAAAATTGAGCGGATCAAGGATTTGTCTTCCGCTAGAACGAGGGTGTTGATGTTAAATCGTGCGCTTTCAGAAGATATACTAACTTGGATTTCCTCGTTATTATCTACATCTATGCGATTGAGTAGTGGATCGTTGCGCTCCACGACAGGGTTGGCTCCGATGGCGATGCCCATTTCTGCGAGTTGCGAGGCGCGAGAGCCATGAACTTTAGCGGTGGTGATTTCTGCATCGAATGAAATGACACGCATCGTTGTGATCGCAGCGAGAGATAGAATCGCGATTAGCCAGAGAACCGCGATTAAGGCGACTCCTTGGGGAAAGCGGTTAGGGGATTGAAGCGCGCGTGTCTTCATTTGGGCGGAGTGGGGGTAGGCGTTGGAATGGATGGGGTGCTGCGATCCGGAATCTCGGGGGGAGGATTCATTTGATTTCCTCCACTTTTCATTTGCTGTTGGAGCTGGCGCATGAAAACTTCTGGGTTTTGTTTTGGGGGAATCCAGAATATGTGACGTAATGGTTCACCCTCGGCACCAAATGCGCAGTTGAGTTCCATTTGCAAAGGAAGCTTTCCGGACTCATCCCATTCGTAAACATATTCCATGAGGGTGGGATCAAGGACTCGCCATTCGAAATAGCGGATATCGCTCAGTAGAACGATCTCTGCAAAAGGTAGTTCGTCTATGGCTGATGAGCGGAAGCCTCCGCCTGATGCATTAGTCGAGCTTGGATCGATGATAGGATTTTCATAATATCGTAGGACGATATCGAGATAGCCAGAGCGGCGTAGGACGGTAGAAAGTTGGATGGCTTTTGCAGTGCGCTCTTGATTTCCCCATGTGAATGAAAGAGGAACATTTTCAAGGGTTAGATCACTGAGGTAATGTGAAGCTGTATCGGATACTTTGAGATCTAGGCGAGTATTTCCGGGTAGTCCCGAGAAGCGTTTTTCTAATAAATCAAAAAATGCTTGATGAAGCATTTCTTCGTTTTGGGTTTTTACGACGGAATTACCGAGGTCAAGCGATGCTCGGGCAGTGGTAAAAACCATGCCAAACAATATTGCGATCAGTAGAAGAGAAATCACGATTTCTAACAGGGTAAAACCGTTTCGGTTTCTCTGATGATTATCGTAGTTAGGTTTCATGGCTGATACATCAGGTTGTAGCGCCATGTTTCCACGGAACGGGATTGCCATTTTTTATCAGCGAACCAATTTGCGGTTATCTCGATGCGATACATTTCCTGAAGAACTTGCCCGTCTTGGTTTTCCAAGTTTTCGATGGGGGAAACGACCACATCTAGTTTGATGTCGGTGCCACTAACTGGGATTTCGGTATTGCCTTCTTCAAGAGTCGGGAAAGAAAGTTGTTCGGTGAGGGCTGAATCTAAAATACGGGTAATTTGGAGCTCTGTTTGAGCGATAGTTGCGGTTTCTGCCATGCGATGAAATGCGACAACGAGTCCCGTGCAAGCCATAGAAAAAATACCCAATGCAATGACAACTTCCATGAGTAGGAAGCCATTCGCTTGATTAGGTGATTTCTTAGTCGATTTCAAAATCCAGAGTTTGAGGTGAAGAGACTAGTTCGCTTCGAGTTCTGAGTCTGCAATACTTGCGGTAAGTGGGTGATAGGTATCTTGCGCGTAGCTGTTGTTCATACTTAGACGAACGGTGATGGGTTCGCAGAGTCCATCTGGATCGAAGCGCCAAATGGGAAAATTGTTCTCAGTGGGAGCGATGAAAGATGCGGTATTCCAATGGCGAATTGTCAACCTGATGTTTGAGTCTATCTTGATAGTTTGATAGAGATCAGTTCTTGCTTCACCATCGCTTGAGCTGCCACCGATCTCATTTCCCAGTGCGGTGGTCCGCTCATACTCGTTGGTCTGGGTTAGGGGGCGTAATTCGATGGAGTTCATACGGAACATAATCGCATAAGGTTTCTGGCGCAAAATAGCTGTAGTGCGCGCTTTTTTAGCGAGCATCTCGATTTCACTGGATTGGTTGCGGAGTGTGCGTTCGGACGATGTCAGGACGACGGTTGCAATAGACCCCGCAGCGATTAAACCGATAATGATGAGAACCACGACGATCTCGATCAATGTGAAGCCTCTTGAAACTGATAAACCTTGAATGGGTGAGAATGAGTTAAAATTGGAATTTTTCTCACCACGGAGACACAAAGGCCGCAGAGTGTAACGGAGCTTTTGCTGTGTGCTCGAATGCAATGAATTGATGCTCCTAGTGATTTCTTAAAACAGGTTGTATTAAGAAAGTGATAAGTAGAAACCCTGTGCGTTAGTCCTGGGAGGACATATCGTCATCGGTGTTTTCGAGTTGATCGGGGCCGAAGGTATAGATTTCAAAGTCGGAAGAGTCTTTTTTGCCTGGGTTACGGTAACGATAAGGCACGCCCCAAGGGTCAGTTGGTACACCTTTAGATCCAGCGGATGTCCAACGTTTCGGTATGGGAGGATTGGAGGGTTTGACAAAGAGAGCATTGAGTCCCTGTTGGCTTGTAGGTGGATTACTTGCGAGCATCTTATAGTTTAATACGGCTGCTCTGAGGTTGTTGAAATCACTTTCAACACGTTGGATTTTGGCGCCGTCACCAAGCTTATTGAGTCCAACAATCGATCCACCAATGATCACGGCGATGATGCCTAAAACGATGACGATTTCTAAGAGAGTAAAGCCTTTTTGGAGAGTGCTGTGGGAAGTTTGGCTGCGAGAATTGATTTTCATGGTTCTAAGCGTATGAGTGAGAGGTGCGTGAAACGATGTTCTGAATACGCCGATATCCTATGACAGATGGGCTGGGTGTCAACTTTTGGCGTGTGCAACATTGTGTCTGTAAAAGCGCTGGACGCAGCTGCCTCCAAGAGCCTGAGACAGGGCTTGTTGGTGCTCGGCCAAAGCTGGATAATGGAGGTGTCAAAATCTAATCAGACACCAGCTACGATCGAAGATTTTAACGATAATCTTAGTAACGAAACGATCAACACCCTTCTTCTAAGACGGTTTTTTTTGAAGGAATCCCTCTCATCGCCGAAATGCTCGCCACTTTCAGTGACTAGCGTCTTCAGTCTCTATGTCTTCCTCGTCTGGAGTATCAATCACCTCGACAGTGAGGGTAGTATAGACGCTATCAGCGACTTCTAGAGTTCCGGATTTGATGTCAGCGGCAGCGAATTGACCGATCTTTTCTCCAGTCACTTTGAGGTTCGCTGCTCGGCCATTAGGGCCGACTGTGGCGAGGATAGCGCCAGTTTGGGTATTCCAATTGCCGTATGATTGAATGAGGACAAAGTTTTGGCTGCTTTGGATGGAGGCAATTCTTCCGACGAGGCGGGCCTCTTCCTTGGCTTTTGGAGGAGAGGCGGGTGTCTCGGCAACTTTATCTGCGCAGGAGCTTAGGAAGAAGCTGATGAATAAGAGGAGTGAGAGAGTGAGAGATGGAGAGATGGGGGGTAAGTTCATTCGGACTGAATTAGGATTTACGATTTGGAATTTGAAATTTAAAATTTCATGGCGCTAAGCGATCAATTTGCCATGAGGCATCGGTTTGGCGGGTAAAGAGAAAGCGGTCGTGGATACGGCTTGGTCCGCCCTGCCAGAACTCGATGGTTTGAGGAGCGATTCGGTATCCGCCCCAGAAGGAAGGGAGGGGAATTTCACCGTCGTGGAACTTGGATTTTATTTCCTCGAACTTTTGAAGTAGGATTTTTTTGGAAGTAATGACTTCAGATTGGTTAGAGACCCATGCGCCGATCTGGGATTCACGTGGGCGGGTCATGAAGTATTTAAGCGATTCTGCAGTGGAGATTTTTTCAGCAACACCTTGGATGATGATTTGGCGTTCGAGAGTGACCCATGGAAAGAGCAGGCATACTTTAGGGTTGGCTTCGATGTGCTGAGCTTTTCTTGATTGGTAGTTTGTGAAGAAAGTAAAACCCTTTTCGTCAAAGGCTTTAAGTAGCACAGTCCGCTGAGATGGAAAGCCATTGGGAGCGAGGGTTGATAGCGTCATCGCGTTGGGCTCGGGAATGTTAAGTTCGGTCGCTTGTTGGAACCAATGCTCAAAGAGCTCGATAGGATCGTCGCCCAAATCGCTGCGTTGGAGGCCTTTGGTAGAGTATTCTTTTCTGAAATCGGATAAATCCATGTGTGTGAAAACTTTAATTCTTAAATTTTAAACTTCAAGGAAGAGGATAGGTAGTGGGACTTTAGACGGTGAGAAGCAAGACACAAGGGGCTAGATTTCTAGCGAAGGCATTTGGGCTGCGAATCGCAAAATTCGGATTTAGAGTTTGATGTTCTTAGGGATACTGCGATTTAATTCTTTCGATGAAAATGAACAAATTTGGGGCTTTGGCGTTTTGTGCGATCGCTATTGTGGGATGTAAGGAGAAATCGAAACCGGTGCAGATTCCACCAGGTCCGGCTCAAGTAGAAGAAGCAGAGAAACCCACTGAGGAGAGACAACCTGAGGTGGTTAAGAAGGAAAAAATCGTTTTGAGTCCCGAAGAGCGTGCAGCAAAGACGGGTTTCGCTAAATATCTTCCGGCGGATGCAGAGATGTTACTTTCTGTTTACCAAGCTAAAGATTCTTTCGATAAGTTGAATGCGTTGAAGATTGTTGGCGTGATGAAGGACGTAAAAGAAGAGCTTGGAATTGAACAAGGCGGGCTGCTTGACGAAGAAATAGAATTGGAAGCTGAACAAGCTGCAGAAGATGATTTTGCAGGTGATATGCCAGATGATGAAATGACTTCGGGTTCAGATGCTTGGGCTCTACTTGGTCAAGAAGTGACGATTGCTTTTGGGAAGACATCTGGAGAGCAGTTGGGGCATTTGTTGAAAATGAATGAGCGCATGTCGTTTTTTCAAGCGACTGCGGTTGGAAAGGCACTAGAGGCACTACTTAAGAGCGGAGACATGAATGATTTCAGTGAATTCTTAGAGGGTAATATCCAACAAGAATCATTCACCAAATTTTTGGAAGATCCAGCATCTGGGATGGCACTACTCGAGCAAGTTGAATTTCCACCCATGTATATTGCGTTTCGTGCAAAAAATGGAGAGTTGGAGCAAGCCGCTCGCATGGTTTCCTCGAGCATGGAGTTTTTTGCCATGGCTGGTGAGATGGCTGCGCCAGTAGAGATACAGGCAGGTGGATCAAGCTTTGTGGGTTACAAACTTCTAGGAGCTAAAATCTCTGAGATGATGGCAGTAAATCGTGAGAGCATGGAAGAGTCGATGAAGCCAGAAACGGTTGATGGGCTGTTGAAGGCTTTGGCCAAGAAAAACATGATTGTCGCAACTGGTACGATTGGAGATTATGTGGTGCTCATGATGGGTGGTGATGAAGCTTCTCTACAGTTGGTGACTGATCCAAAAGACTCCTTGGGCGCTTCTGAAAAAATGAATTTTGTGGATGAGTTCGGAGATAAACCATTTCTAACTGTTTCCTACGGTGATCAACAAACACTCAAAACTGTGATTGAACAAGCAGGTAGCGCCGCAACTTATGCATTGGGTTTCCGTGAGGGAATTACCGGCGGCGAAATGCGCGACATTCAAGAACTTCTTCAGTTATTTGGAGATCAAGAAAAATCCCTCTTAGCTTTGGGAACCACCAGCACTTTCGGGATGGTGGCTTATTCCGACGAAGGCTTGAAAATCGATAGCTTTGGCGGTCGTGACAAAGGTGCCATAGATTGGAACGCCCCAACACGTCTTGCGCATCTCGGCGATGATCCAAGCAATCTATTTTTCCTGAGCTACTCAAGTAACGCGGCCTATAATGAGCAATTGTCTGATTATTTGGAGCTAATGGGAGAAACTGCATACGCGATGACGATGAAGTTTTCTGGTCTGAAAATTGAAGATCCGAAAATGATAGAAATGAAGAATTACTTAAAATTGTTCGACTCAGATTTTCGTGAGGACATGCTTGCATTATATCAGGCAACTTCTGGTGACATGATGGATGGGTTGGGACAAGAGACTGTGTTTTTGATGGATATGAAAGGCGCGATGCCAGCAATCCCTGGGATTCCTCAGGAGATGGTGGATGAAGGTAAGGCACCACGTTTAGCCATGATTGCACCAGTGACTGATCGTAAAAAACTCAGTAAAGCATGGGATAAAATGAGCTCACATAGCACCTCTCTTCTGGCGAAGGTGAGTGAGATGATGGGCAAGAAAATCCCAATGCAGAAACCGATCAGTTCTGAGAAAGACGGAATGGTGACTTGGTTTATATCGTTGCCGTTCATGCAAGATGATTTTTTGCCATCAGTGACTCTTAATGATGAATGGTTCGTTGCTTCGACCTCAAAAACTCAAGCCGGTGATTTGATCAGTAAGGCTAAGCTGGGTGGTGATGTTGGTCAGGGAGTTAAATTCCGCATGAATTTCAACGTGCTCAGTAACTACTCGGAAGAGATGTTCAAGGTGGTTGATAAAAACATGGAGGCCTTGATCAAAGATGAAACGGCTCGTGCTGAATTCATCTCCAATAAAGCTTCCGTTTTGAAAATGATCGATGCGACCCGAGAGTTTGAATCGATGACATGGGATGTTCAGAAAGAAGATGGTCTGGTTCATAGCCGTATCCACTTCAAGATGAACTGAGGATTTTTTTTATAAGTTTCATCACTTTTACCAAAGCATGGAGATTGAGCCCATTGGGATTTTACGAACTTGCTTTGGTGGAAAATTTGCTGTTCCACGTCAGTCAGGGCTATGTCCCTCTGCATGGGGAATATTGGAGTTTTCTGAGAAATATCGATCTGCGGAAGCGGTTCGGGGGCTGGAAGGGTTCTCGCATCTGTGGTTGATCTTTGGGTTTCATGAAACGGTCGAGAAAGGCTGGCATCCTACAGTCAGACCACCGCGCCTTGGCGGTAATGAGCGGGTTGGGGTGTTTGCGAGTCGTTCGACCTTTCGCCCGAACGGGCTGGGGCTTTCCTTGGTGAAATTGGATAGAATCGATTTCGATTCGTCTGAAGATCTACGCAAACCTCTGATTCATGTTTCAGGTGTGGATTTGATCGATGGTACACCGATTTTCGATATAAAACCGTATTTGCCTTATGTCGAGTGTTTGCCGGATGCGGTAGCAGGCTATGCGGCGGAGGAGATCTTGCGATTTACGGTTGAGATTGATGCAACGGCGTTGGCGGAATTTGAGGCTCTAGATGAGCGCTCGCGTCAGGTGATTCGCGAGGTTCTCTCGCTGGATGCAAGGCCGGCGGCTTCGCCTAAAGCGGCGGATAAAATATATGGAGCCGAGCTTTGTGGGAGAAATGTCCAGTTCCGAGTGGATGGAAGGACGTGTTGGGTGGTGGCGATTGAATCTTTGAAATCGTGAGTCCGTCAGGATTCCCACTTGCGTGTTGCCAAGGGCTTGGTTACGGGATGCCTGTTCGTTTGCTTAAGGGCACTCGGACTAAAAACACAAATCACACATTATGGCTATTACTCGCGCGTTGCTTTCGGTTTCTGATAAAACAGGTTTGGTTGAGTTTGCAAAAGGACTCTCAGAAATGGGGGTTGAGCTACTTTCAACGGGCGGCACCGCAAAATCGCTGCGTGAAGCTGGTCTTAAAGTCATCGATGTTTCCGAATACACTGGCGCTCCAGAGCTTTTTGAAGGCCGTTTGAAAACGCTACACCCGAAAGTCCATGGTGGATTATTGCATCGCCGTGATGATCCAGATCATGTCTCGGATGCTAAAACGCACGGGATTCCTGCCATCGATCTAGTGGTTGTGAATTTGTATCCGTTTGAGGAAACAGTCGCGAAGCCGGGAGTGACCTTGGAAGAGGCGATTGAAAACATCGATATCGGTGGTCCATCGATGTTGCGCAGTGCGGCAAAAAATCACTCGCATGTGACGGTGGTGGTTTTACCAGAAGATTATCCGGTTGTTTTAGAAGAAATGCGCAACAATCAAGGTGATACAACCAAAGGTCTCCGTGAGCAACTAGCTGTAAAAGTATTTCTCAGAACCTCGCAATACGACGGAGCAATTACCAATTATCTCGGCCAATGCAGACAAGGAATCGGTTGTTCGTTTACTCTGAGTTTACCGCTGGAGCAGGAGCTGCGTTACGGAGATAATCCGCATCAGAAATGCTCGTTGTATGGAAATTTCGCATCTTGCTTCACCCAAGTGCAGGGCAAGGAGTTGAGCTACACGAACATCCTAGATATCGAAGCTGCAGCAGATTTGATTTTGGATTTCGTTCGTCCTACAGTTGCGATTCTCAAACACACAAATCCATGTGGGGTCGGTCAAGATGACGAAGATCTACGTCTGGCTTGGCAGAAAGCCTTTGAGACGGATCGCCAAGCACCGTTTGGTGGCGTAATTGTGACCAATCGTCCGCTGACTTTAGAGTTGGCTCGCGTGATATCGGAGATTTTCACGGACGTCATTATAGCGCCAGATTTTGAACCTGATGCACGCGCTTTACTCCAGAAGAAGAAGAACCTGCGTTTGATGAAAATCAATGATGCTTATTTGAACGCTAAAAAAGCCCCTGTGATTCGCTCGAGTCCGGGTGGTTTGATGGTGATGGATCGTGACCACACAGCGCTTGGATTGGAAGATTTGGAAAGCAAGGTTGTTACCAAGCGTCCTCCTACTCAGGAAGAAATTCGCGCGATGCGTTTCGGTTGGCGCATCGTTAAACACGTGAAGTCGAATGCGATTGTTTATGCAAATGCAGACCGCACGCTCGGAATCGGCGCTGGCCAAATGAGCCGGGTGGATTCTTCGCGAATTGCGATTTGGAAGGCCAAAGAGGCTGGATTAGCTCTGCAAGGTTCGATTGTGGCCTCGGATGCGATGTTCCCATTTGCTGATGGATTACAATCCGCCATTGATGCGGGTGCCACTGCGTGTATCCAGCCGGGTGGATCGATGCGGGATGAAGAAGTGATCGCCGCTGCAGATGCTGCTGGTATGGCAATGGTCTTCACGGGGCATCGTCATTTCAGGCATTAAACCTTATTCGATCAGATTTTAACAAATAACAGTAAAAACTGCCCCAAAAGTTATTGATGGTTTAGCCAGAAATTTTTGAAATTCTGGATGTTGGTCTCTGGCTTCTATAGTTGCCACCTGTTAAGTAGATACCTATATTGAGTTTATTGATTAAGTTTGCACTAATTATAGCTGTAATTTGCTTCAAGGGATTTGCATCTGCTCAAACGCCTGATGCAACTGTGGTTGCGAGCCCAGATGCTGCGATCAAACTCGCTGAGTCGCTTGCAGCCAAAAAATCTGCGAGTGAGGGATCCATACTAACTCGTAAAGACGCGAGGACGATCGTCCTAAAAATCCCAGCGCCGCGTGGACAGATTGTGGACAGAAATGGAGAGCCTTTTGCGCAGAATGAAGTGGCATACCAAGTTGCGCTTCAGTATCAACAATTTCAGGATGTAGATAGACCGTATGTGATTGAGTGGGCACGTACACGAATGGCGAAGCTGGAGGGAGTGATTGAAATAACCTATCCGAAAACAGATGATGAACTTTATGATCATTATCGGCATCGGCGCTGGCTGCCACTCTACCTCAGTCGCATGTTGAGTGAGGTAGAGGCAAAAAATATCGAATCCAAATTACCAAGCGGGTTAATTTTGTCGCCTGTGTATCGCCGAACTTACCCGCATAAAGGCTTGGCGGCGCATATTATTGGTTATGCAGGAAGTGTTGGAAAGCTCCCAACCGGACCGATTAATTTCAATGAACCTCTCTGGGAAGAAAGCGAAGGACGTTCTGGATTTGAAAAGCTCTTTAATGATCAATTAACAGGTGTAGATGGGATAAAGCGTTTGTTGTTTGATGAGAACGGCAACAAGTTGTTAGAAGATCAAGTTAAGCGTCCTCTTCCTGGGGGTAATTTAGTTACGACTTTGAATTTGAAATGGCAACAGCTAGCGGAGGATGTGCTTGCTAAAGGTTGTCAGCGAGGAGCCTTTGTTGTCATCGATGTCGTTACCGGCGAAGTCTTAGTTATGGCATCGAGGCCTACGTTTGATCTGAATCGATTTATTCCGAATATTAGTGGTGATGAGTTTCAAGCGCTGCAAGCAGATCCAGCTACACCGCTTTTTGGTAGAGCGTTTCAATCTTCGTATCCACCGGCTTCAACATTCAAGCCAGTTGTAGCGCTGGCGGCTTTGGATCTCGGAGTTGTTGATGAAACTACGCTCACTAATTGCCCAGCTACAATAACGTTAGGAAATCATACCTTTAAGAACTGGACGATGGTTCCTGAAGGAGAGATTGATGTGAAACGTGCTCTCGCTCGTTCTTGTAATACTTGGTTTTACCAAGTCGGAATTGAAACTGGGTCATCTGCTTTCCTTGGCTTATCGAGGCGGTTAGGAATGGGTGAAAAATCTGGTCTTCCGTTAATCGGAGAAACTCCAGGTCTTGTTCCGACTAATGAGTGGATGATGAAGAGTGAGGGGCGTAATATTTTGAATGGAGATACGGCTAATATGTCGATTGGACAAGGCAGTCTCCTTGCTTCGCCACTGCAAGTTGCGCAGATGATGGCTGGGATTGGAAATGGAACAGCATTGCCAAAGTTATCTTTGATTTCTCAGGTGCAGGATACTCGTGGGCGAGTTGTTGAGGCGCAGCATCCTGAGCGTAAAAATTGGCTTAGTGTCGATAACCATGCAGTGGAAGTGGTGCGTCAAGGAATGAGAGATGTGGTTGAGAAAGGTTACGGAACGGGGCGTAGTGGAGATTTAAGTTATTCAACATTAGCTGGTAAAACGGGAACCGCACAATGGGGCCCGCCGAGGTTGAATCAACGTCTTGCGTGGTTTGTTGGCTATCTACCTCACGATAATCCGCGGTATGCATTTGCTGTTCTGTATGAAGGAAAGCCAGGAGAAAAAGTCTCCGGTGGTCGCATGGCTGCTCCTATGGTTAGAAACTTTTTTGAACCACTTAAAGATGAGATCAAAGAAATCATTGAGCCACCAAAGCGCGCAGTCGTAGTCATTGCAGAAGGTGGAAATGGAACTCCTGATGTTACAGTGCCAGAAGATGAAGATGTTCTTAAAGCTATACCCATCGATGAACCCGTAATCAAACCATTGGAGTCACAAGAAATTCTTCGTGCCGAACCGGTGGATGAAGCATTAATGGTTGATGATGATGATGTGGTAGAGTGAGTGAATCACTCGCCGCTCTCAGCGGAATCCAACCATGATGGCTCGGTGATCAGAAGCTTGATCCCAGTCTGGTGTATCAATGATAAGCGAGGTCTTACGATCAATATGTGGCTTCATTGCATTTGATACGGTTATGAAATCGATGCGGCTGTAACTGTCTTGGAAGCTGTAATAATGAGTCCACTTCTCTCCGCGCTGATCACTCATTTGAACGGGTGTTAAGTATGAAGAGCTGCCATATTTTCCGAGGATGGTTTTTGTGCTAAGGCTCTGAATATCGTCGTTGAAATCCCCGTAGGCGATGAGCTTGCTATCGGGGTTACTCACAAAGATGGAATCGATATATTTCCTAACATGCTCTGCTTCTAAAATACGGAATTCTTCCTGATCAAAATTTGGAGTAAATCGTTTGGATTTTAGATGAATCCCAATGAATCGTGTAGGTTGCTGATTGATTTCAATAGTCACATCCAAAATTCCACGCTGCATCGTGAGATGAGATTGGTTGATTGTGATATCAGGATCTTGTTTCGACGTAATAGGATAGCGTGAGAGAATACCGAGGTGGCGGATCGGATCGATTCCTCCAGTGTAATGAAAGTAGGGAAGATCCAACCCTGACTTTTTGAGTTGTTTCTGAACCTCTAAAACATCCGCCTGACTACCAATTTCTGAGAGGCCAATGATATCTGCTCGACTTGAAACTAAGATATCGATGGCGGCATTTTTAGACTCGGGAGATTTTTCAGGATTCTGGCTGGAAATGAGCCAGTTTTTTAAATTGTAGGAAACGAAACGAAAAGCGGTGACGTGATCTTCAGTGAGCGGCTTTTTGCTTGGTTGAGACTCCAGAGTAATATGCTCAACGGATGATGCAGATTTTTCTCTCCATGGAGGCGTTTCAGATTTCTGGAAATACCAAGTGGTTGCAAAAACCAACAGGGTGAAGCCCAGAGTGAAAGCGAATCGCAGCCAAGGTGAGGACTTGCGCATGGGGGTGGGGGGGAGATGAGCGGGTCAGCAAAATCAGGCCGAAACCGCGAAAAGGAAATTATGCTTCGTGTGATTCGTTGTTCGCGGCCGGCTTGACGCGGGCGGATTTTTCGACGGCTTGTTTGTCTTTAAGAACATCGTCTTCGGAACGGGTGATTTCGCGCTCAAATTCTTCGCGGGCTTTTTTGAATTCGCCCATGCTTTTGCCAACACCACGTGCCAATTCAGGAAGTTTCTTGGCTCCGAAAAGGAGGAGGATCACGACGAAAATCATGATCATTTCAGGTCCGCCAATAGGGCCAAGTAAGCCGAGAAATAAGGTGCTCATAGCGATAAAGTAAGTGAGAGAATGGTGTGATGCAAGTGACAAGAAACAGTTACCTGCCGCCGATATGTCTACGAATACCGACTAACGGGTAAAGATATTTCATGAAAGTCTGTCGCGAAAATCAGAATAATCGAAGGTTCGGATTGTTTCAATCTCGCCGTTTTCGTGAAGTAGGGCGATGGATGGGTGTTTTACCCCGTTAAATGTGGTGGTTTTGACCATGGTGTAATGTGCCATGTCATCGAAAACTAAGACATCGCCGACTTTCAGCTCGCGGTGAAAACCGTAGTCACCAACCACATCCCCAGCAAGGCAGGTGGGGCCACCGAGGCGGTAGGTGTGGGAGGATTGGGAGAGCGGGAGCGCGGGAGATTGGGGATCTCCGGCAAGATAATAGTGTTCGCCTTCCAAATTCACTGCCGGACTGACCGTCTCTGGATTTTGGTCTTTGGTTTCTGACTTCTCAGCCAGAAACACATCTGGGCGGTAGGGCATTTCGATGACATCCGGCATGTGTGCGGTGGCGGATATGTCGAGAATCGCGAGTTTATGTCCGGCGGATTCGAAAACATCCATGACCGTTGCTCTGAGGACGCCGGTGTGGATGGCGACGGCTTCGCCGGGCTCAAGCCAGACTTCGACGCCGTAAGCTTCTTTAGCTTGTTTCACGAGGTGGATGAGTCGCTCGCGATCGTAGAATGGTTTGGTAATCCAATGTCCGCCACCCATGTTGAGGTAGGTGATTTGTTTGGAACGGAGCAGGTCACCAAACTTCTCATCCACTGCTTTGAGGGTAGTTTCTAGATCGGGTGAGTTTTGTTCGCAAAGCGTATGGAAATGAAGGCCGGAGATTCCGGTGAGGTCAGCATCGAGCAAGTGATCGGCAGTGATACCGAGTCGAGATCCTGGAACACAGGGATCGTAAATAGGAGTTTGGCCAGTGGAATGTTCTGGGTTGATTCGAAGTCCGCAAACTACTTCTCCTGAGATGAATCTTGGATGGGTGAAGATTTTTTCCCGAAAGCGGAACCATTGGGAGAGAGAATTGAAATCGAGGTGATGGGTAATTTCTAACAACTGATCGATATCTTCATCATCGTAAGCGGGGGAGTAAGTGATGATGTGCTTGCCAAAATGTTCGTTTGCAAGTTTGGCCTCCCAAAGTCCTGAGGCGCAGCAGCCGTCGAGATTTTTTTTGATGTAAGGGAACGCCTTCCAACAGGAAAATCCTTTGAGCGCGAGGGCGACCTTACAACCCGCCTGATCCGCTACTTCACGAAGAATGGCGGTGTTGCGCTGCAGGGCAGGAATGGAAATGAGAAACATAGGTGCCCCGCAGGGTGTTTTGGGAGTAAGGGAAGAGTCAAGAAGGGACTGATTTCTCTTTGAAAATCAACAATCTGAAATCACATCAGATGATAAATCCCATCACCAGGAGTTTGGATTGAACTCGTTTTACTACGTCCTCGCGTGCAGAACTTGGTCTGCGAAAGAAATTCCGTCAATGCCTGCAGAGCATAGACGATGGTTGATATTTGATTTTTGAGCTATTGCTCAGCCTCGATTTTGGTAACGGGGCGTTCGGGGAAACTGGCTTTGTCTTTGGTGACGTATTCGTGTCTCCAGGAGAGTTTGACTTTTGTATTGAGTTTGAGTGAATCGATGATGGAGAGGATTTCGTCAGGAATTTTTGCACTACCTTGGTTGTCTCTGATGAGGACATGGAAGGTGGTTTGTTTGGGGTCGCCGTATTCGCCGGGTTTTTGATAATCGAGGTATTCGATGATCTCAAAGGTGGCGAGTTTGCCAGAATCACCGCATCTATCGGGGCAAAGGCCGGTGAGTCCCATGCAACGGTGGTCTTTGATGCCGATGAATTTCGCGACCGTGGCGTGGGAGGAGAGGAGTTCGCGTTTTTCCGGTGCGGGATCTTTTCGTATGGCCTCATGCTCTGGCGCAGTCTGTAAAGATTTGGCGCTGGATGCTCCCACGATGGGTTGTCCTTTCATCAGGAGACGATTGGATTCAAGAGACTTTGCTGCGATCGCATCATCAGGCTTTGTGTCACGGTTGAATTCAAATGTCGCTTTATCTTCGTTCGTTTGCGCCACTGCATCAAAGTCATCTGCTAATAAACCCGCGGTCGCGCCAGTTGGGGGTGATGATTTGAGCGTGCTTTTTGGGCTCGGTGCATCTGCCATAGCCAGCGCACCTGGCACGATTGTGGATGAGGTATCTTTCTCGAATGTATTTTCCACACCCAATCCATGTAACGATTCCTTTTCTAACAGATTCTCGTTCATGGCCAATTGATCACTGAAAGCTGACGCATCTGAAGCCGGTGCGGGGGGCTGTAGATTATCTCCAACTTTTTCGCCGCCACTGTTGCCTAGCCTGGCGCGGATTGCTGGTTGAGAGCTTCCTCTGAAATCATTTCCGCCAGCCAGAACATCATTTTGCGTGACGATGTTTTTTTTCCCTGTTGCCGGCATTTCCGAATTCAACTCGGAACTTGCGGAAGCCATCGTGAGTGGTAGGTCTTTAGAAGGAGAAAAGAAGAACTGTTTGATGAAAAGGGTAACGGCCAGAACGGCTGCGATTCCGAACATCTTGCGGTAAGCGGCGCGAGGTCGGCTGGAATTCTTGTTTGCGCGGGATGGGTTGTTAGGGCCGATGATGGGATCAAGCATCTCGCGTTTGGGTGGGGAGAGTTTCCAAAAGTGTTCGGAGTCTGATGTAGGAGTTTCCAGCAGAAGGGAATGTATGTTTCTGGTACGGTTGAGGAAAAGCTGGAGTTCGGGGTCGGCAGAGCAGAGGGCTTCGAGTTCGGCGGCCTCGAAAGGCGAAGCCTCGCCGAGAACCCACGCGGTAATGCGGGCTTCGAGGTTTTCGTCTGGGGTTATGTGGAGGTCTTTCATGTGGCGGAGTGGGTGATTTTTTTAACCCAATGTCACGGAGGTCGCAGAGGGGATGCGGAGAGAAGAGGGATTTACGATTGATGATTTTGGATTTTTGAATGAGGAGATTGGATTTGGCCAATCACTTGAAAATTTAGATTTGAAATTTTCAGCCTTCGGCTGATTCGATGCCTAGTTGGCGGAGGGAGGTGGCTAGGGATTTGAGGATGTGGTGGAGTTTGTAACCGACGTTGGAAACGGTGAGGTTGGTTTGGCTGGCGATTTCTTCGTAGCGGAGGCCGGAGATGTATTTGAGGGAGACGAGGGTTTTGTCGGGTTCGGGGAGAGCTGCGATGAGGAGTTGGAGGGTGCCGATGGTTTCGAGTTTCCCCATGGCGGCATCGGGATCGAGGGCTGGAGTTTCAAATTCCATGGAGTTTTGAGGATGGGTTTCGATGGAAGTCGTGCGTTTGTTGTCGCGAATGTGGTTGAGGGCGAGGTTGCGGACGCAGCGGAACAACCAGGGGCGGGGGGCTTCGACTTGGTGCCAGAGGGAGTGGAGTCGCATGAAAGAGTTCTGAACAATGTCCTCGGCGGCCTCGCGTTGCCCGAGGATGCCGAAGGCGTAACGCAGGAGAGCGGATTCCTCGGCGTCGAATATCTGGCGTAGGGTGGGTTTTTCCTCCATGGTTCGTGGGTTTGAGGGAGAGGAAAGAACCGCGACGGCTCCATCGCTTCTAAGGGCGGCGGAGTTGGAGGTTAGGGGTTCCATGGTTCGATTGTTACATACTTCTGAGGTAAAGACACGCGGGCGGAATGATTCTTAGAGATTTTTTGAAGAAAAATGGATTTCACGTGGTAACCGTGTTTAAAAATGGACTCTGGCAAATTGAATCTGAGGTAGCTAGGAAAACGGAGGTCACGGAGTTAGATCAAAAAACAGAATGCAGAGCTCCTCCATGGCTTAAGAAAAAAGTTCACGCGCGGTGTAGGCCATGCCGATGGATGCGGCGGCGTCACCGCCCTCCGCCCATTCGAAGCGGGTGGTTTCTTTTTCTGGATCGACGGGGCTGTGACGATAGATCGGCCAGGCTCGGTCAGCGAAGCCTTCTTTAACCCAATCGAGGAATGGGTCGCGGAATTTGGATTCAGCGAGGCCACCGCCAATCACGACAAGGCCTGGATCAAAGGTTCTCACGAGATCGGCGATTCCGTAACCGAGGATAAAACCTTGTTGTTTGAAAAGTTGGATGGATAGGGCATCGCCGTTTTCTGCGAGGGTGCGGAGTTTGAAGGCTTTTTCTTCAATCGGGGTGTCGGGGGAGTTTAGAGGATGATCTTTCCACTCCGGTTTATTGAGTTCGATCCGCAAGCGACGACGGAGTGCGACCAATGAAACCCATGCTTCGAGGCAGCCTTTGAGACCGCAGGTGCAACTTGGGAGTGAACCGTCGTCTTCGGTAAAAGGAACGGAAATGTGGCCAACCTCAAGTGCGAGGCCGTTAGCGCCTTCGTAGAGTTTTCCGCCGGGAAGAACGAAACCGCCACCAAGTCCAGTTCCGGGGGCGATTAATAGCAAGCCTCCGATGTGTTTGTGGCGGATCGCGTATTCACCAACGGCTGCGGCGTTGCAGTCATTGGTCATGTGAATGGGGATGTTCAGGTGCTTGTTGAGTTCAGCGCAGATATCGGTTCCCACCCAATCATCGCCGAGGTTGGCTTTTCCCCAGATCACACCGTTTGATGATGGAGCAGGGACGTCGAGACCGATGCCGCCGATGTCTTTGCGTTCGATTCCCGCATTTTTAGTCATTTCATCGAGAGCCGATTCGAGTTGTTTAAAAGTGGCTTGGTAGCCGTCTTTGACATGGCTTTTTACTTCGACGATGGGACCAACCTTATCTCCGGATGAGTTGATGATAACGGCTTTAACGGTGGAACCGCCGATATCTAACCCCGCGAAATGCTTGGCTTTTGACATAATCCTATCGTGTTGCGGGCGGGTTTGATTCGTCAAGATACAAGGGATTCGTATGCAGATTTTTAGTTGCAAGCTGAGTTCCTGAAGTTAAAACGCTCATGGCTCTGCGGCATGCGTTACATGCGGCAGTATTCACAAAAGCCGCTGTAGCTCAGGGGTAGAGCAGCTCATTCGTAATGAGCAGGTCGTCGGTTCAAATCCGACCAGCGGCTCCATTGGTTCTTGAGCATTTATGGCTTTGAGGTGGATTTCGGATAACAGTTGGTGGTTTTTTTTGGCGCTGATTTTCTGGCTATGTGAGTATTTTCAGTCATGGATAGCGCATGCCTAATCCATGGACCGGAACCGGAAACCCTTATACTCGCACTGAAGTTTTAGAACGTTTGCATGATACTTTGTCAAAAGGTCAGGCAATCATCGCTGCGGGAGCAGGCACAGGGATCAGTGCCAAGTTTATCGAAAAGGGCGGAGCGGATTTGATCATCATTTATAACTCGGGTCGATTCCGGATGATGGGCCATGGCTCGACTGCTGGCTTGATGGCTTATGGTGATGCGAATGCGGTGGCGATGGAAATTGGTGAGTATGAAGTGCTTCCCGTGGTTAATGAAATTCCAGTCATCTGTGGCGTGCATGCGACGGATCCACGTCGGCGCATGTGGCATTGGTTAGGAAAAGTGAAAGACATGGGTTTCTCGGGAGTGAATAATTTCCCGACTCACACCATCGTCGACGGGCATTTTCGCGGGGTTCTGGAAGAAACCGGAATGAGTGTGAAAAAGGAATTCGAAATGATCGGGCTAGCCCGGCGGATGGATATGTTTTCGATCGTCTATGTAGGTAGTCCTGAGGAGTCGATTGAAATGGCGAAGGCGGGTGCGGATGTGATCATCGCGCATGTTGGGACGACGGTTGGTGGATCGATCGGTGTAACCGATGCGGTAGTGCCTTGGGATGAAACGATACGCCGTACACAAGCGATTATCGATGCAGGGAAGACCGTTCGCAATGATGTGATCTATCTCTGTCACGGCGGTCCGATCAATACGCCAGAGGATGCGGATCGGGTGATTCAAGCGACCGATTGCGTAGGATTTGTTGGGGCTTCATCGTTGGAACGGATGGCAGTGGAACAATCTCTAACTGCTTTGACTCGAGAGTTTAAAGCGATCACTCTTAAACGTTGAATTTTATGTCCACCATTGCGATTTTAGGGACACTAGATTCGAAGGGTGAGGAGCATGCGTTTGTTGCTGAAATCGTCAGATCGCGCGGTCATGTGCCGTTGTTGATTGATGTTGGGACAGGTGGCGCGCCGAGCGTTGTGCCTTGTATTACGCGTTATCAAGTGGCGGAGTCCGCGGGGATAGATCTCGCTCCGATTATTGCCAGAAAAGATAGGGGGGAAGCGGTTACAGCGATGAGTCAAGCGGCACCTGTTTTGTTAGCGAAACTGCAGCGTGAAGGGGAAATCGATGGAGTGATTTCATTAGGTGGTGGTGGCGGAACGGCGATTGCGACCGCGGCGATGCGCGCCTTACCGATAGGTTTTCCTAAATTGATGGTATCGACTTTAGCGTCTGGAAATACCGCGCACTACATTGGCACGAGTGATATCACTTTGATGCCGAGTGTTACGGATGTTGCGGGATTGAATCGGCTCTCAAAAATGATCTTCACTCGCGCTGCTGGAGCAATTTGTGGAATGGTAGAGGTGAAGATCGATGTTGCATCAGATAAGCCACTGATCGTGGCATCAATGTTTGGAAATACCACGGGTTGCGTGAGTGAGGCGAAGCGAATACTTGAGGAGAATGGATATGAAGTATTGGTTTTTGCGGCAACAGGAGCTGGCGGCAAATCGATGGAAGCAATCATTGATTCAGGAATCGTCGCGGGAGTGCTTGATATCACTACGACTGAACTCGCGGATGAGTTAGTGGGTGGAGTTCTAACAGCTGGTCCGGATCGAATGAATGCTACGGCGCGTGTTGGTATCCCCGCAGTTGTTGGGCCGGGTTGTTTGGATATGGTGAACTTCGGTGAGCCTGCTTCGGTTCCAGAAAAGTTCTCATCTCGGCATTTCTATCATCATAATCCACAAGTTACTTTGATGCGCACTACTGCGGAGGAGTGTGCGAAATTAGGAAAGATCTTGGTCGAGAAAACGAATGCTTATTCCGCTCAGACTGCGATCATTTTACCGACCAAAGCGATCTCAGTCATTTCCGCTGAGGGGCAGTCTTTTCACGATTCATTAGCCGATCGGGCTTTGTTTGATGCGATCAAAAGTGGCAGCAAGTATCCAGTGGTTGAAATGGATGTGGAAATCAATGATCCAAAGTATGCCCGTGCTTGCGCGGAGAAACTGATGGATCTAATTGGTAAAAACTGAAACGCTGAAACGTTGAAATGGCTTAGGTTGACGTTTAGATTTTAGTCGATCTAACTCTTGAGAGATTGAATAAGAAAAGCGATACTTTCTCTGCGAGTGCTGAGGATTCGCGACTTTGGATTAAGAAGATTCATTTCTGTCCCTTGCTAATGCAGTATCATATTTCTCATGTTGGGAGCATGGATGCGGTGGCTCCGTTTGAAATTGTGCGCATGAATCTGGGCGGGACGTTCATGATTGCGTGCATTGAGGGAGAAGGGGTGGTTTTAATGAATGGTGGCTGGAAAAAAATCCGAGTAAATCAGGCCTGTTTGTAGCCGCAGTTTATAATGAATGCGTAGAAGTGTCTGCCCGGTAAACTCTGGAAATTTGCGTGGGTGCGTTACGATGAAACACGTGAGGTGCATCCGATTGTTTCATCAGAATCGCCGATGATCGCATCATATCTCAATGGATCTCTTCAGGCAGCGATTCAAACTGCGACTT
>JBILMI010000013.1:0-25881 GCA_044375585.1 Luteolibacter sp. | reverse complement strand
TTAATGACTAACAGAGTATTACTAGATGGGTTGTATGTTGCTGAAGCGCCATCGGAAAACGAAACTCCTTGTTCAGCCAGAGCTTCCTGAGCTCCCATTCGTTTGGCCAACAATCCATTTACATCGGGCTTCGCATTAAAAATATCATCTTCAGCCTTCTCCTTCGCCCCTAGAGAAAGATTACTAACAAAATCCGGAGGCACTCGGTAAGTGCGAGAAATCAGGGCGCCTCCAGCAACTCCCCGTTGAGTGATTGTCACTGCATGATCATCATACCGGAAATGGGTCTGTGTCATCTCAGTGATGTATTTAAGAATGGATTCTATAGGAACATTTGAAACTCTGAGATCGAATCTCTTTTCTAAAATTTCTTTCGCAGGTGAAACCAGAGGATCACCCAGATTCACCGTGATGTTGATACCTTTGAGATTTGGAGCTAACTCTAAAACATCGTTCTCTATCGCTCTAGCCCTCAGCGCATCAATGGCTTCCATCAATGTTACATTCTCAACGATGAATTTAGGAACAACGATGCGACTAAGCTTATTTCCAAGAGGAATATAAGAACTTTTCTGAGTCGATTCAGCTACGAAAGGAGCGCTGGGAATAACAAGATTTGATTCCAAAGGTAATTCCCAATTGCGATCTACCTCCATCAAAGCCTCTCCACGAGTTTGGCTGTATGCCGATTTAAAATACTTCGTTTTTTCGTTAGCAATTCTCTCCAATCCTCTGGTTGCGGCATGGTTATGAGGATCGATCTTTAAAATCGAAATGAAATGCTGCTGAGCCTCATCGAATTTTCCAAGATCGTAAGCACCATCAGCCATGTAAAGAAGTCTTCTAACCTGATCCACATCTTTGGCATGTTTGCCAGTGAGCGCTGGATTGGTGCGAATCGGATCGTTGAGCGCGTCGCGTGCTGCGATTGCGGCGGGGTTATTGGGAGTGACTTCTCTAGCCAAAACCACATCAATCACTTCCTTAGCCTCTTTGATCTGACCTTTTCTAGCTAGCGATTTGGCATGCTCTACAGAGGCTTGGGCGTATCTCTCAAGTGCTGAATTCCTGAGCTCTGCAGTTGTAGGTGAATCTGGGAACGCCGAAGTCGCGCCAGAATATGCATCAACAGCATCTTTAAAATTACCAGCTATGTATGCTTCATCTCCTTTTAACAACAACATCTGAGCCTCTTCAACGGCTGCTCGGCGCTTATGTAGCTCCTTTTCAGCGAAGCTTGAGGTTGATTTGTTTTCTTGAGAAAAACCCACCGAAACAAACACACACGAAATGGCGAGCACAAGGCCACAGCTCGTAAATTCTTTTATGAAAGGGAATCGCATGCGGAGGTATCCCAAACTTATAAACACCCAAGCCCAAAAGAGTAAGCGTAAAATCTTCGATTATTAAAAAAACTTAGTCCCTTCGCTAGAAGTTTTCACCGAAACCGCCGAGCTTGCGATCCTTGATTCCTACGTATGCTGAAGGAGTCGATGAACATCCTCATCTGACTTGTCCGCCATAGTTTGTTTAGCGACGACGGAGGAATAACTATGAATTCTAGTTTTACAGGCAGGAATTTCAGATTCGTATCCCGCTCAGCGGCATTTTTTCAAACCTAGCCATCTCCGCGTATCGATAGGGATTTTTAGCAACGGCCGAAGTGACATGTGGGACATGGTGGAAACTTATTCTAAAGTCTGAATTCAAGCTGTATCTCTCGATAACGGTCCACCCGCTGCCATTGTCGGATCTTCCCGGTAATTTTTCGCCGCCATTCAATGCGCATCAGTTTCCATCTCAATCTTCTGTATTCGCGTAAGCTCATGTCAAATACTGTTCATATAAACAGTATTCAATCAAGGACTAATTTTTTGGCATCTTTTACATCAGCAGCAATCTGCTCGCAAAGACCGTCAATACTAGGGAATTTGCGTTCATCTCTTATGAAATGCAAAAAACGTATCCGCAGCACTTGGCCATAAAGATCGCCGGAAAAATCCAGAATATGCACCTCAAGGGTTCGTTCGATTCCACCAACAGTCGGGCGCATACCTAGGTTCGCAACCCCTCGCTGTTGGCCATTCACCTCCACCAACCACACCCCATCCTTTGGCAGCTGCATATCAGCAAAATGCAGGTTAGCGGTCGGAAAACCCAAAGTCCTGCCCAGTTTGCGCCCCTCCACAACTTCTCCAGAGAGAACATAGGGCCGACCCAACATTGCCTCAACTGCATTGAAATTACCGGCCTCTATCGCTTGGCGGATACGGGTGCTACTGATTCGTTCTCCATCCCAAATCACTGGGGCAACTGCCGTCAACTGATACCCCAACTCATTCGCCATTTTACTGAGAAGATTCACATCCCCTAGCCGCTTGTTTCCAAACTGCCAATCCTCACCTACAGAGATCGATGCGACGTCCGCTTCGCAGAGTTTTCGCACAAAATCCTCAGCCGTCATGGACGCGAAACGTTGATCAAAATGAATCACTAACAGTCCATCCACCCCATGGGAATACATCACAGCTGCTTTATCGTCTAGTGTCGCAAGCAAAGAACTCGGTGCTTTATTAGCTGTTAACACCCGAATCGGATGAGGAGAAAAAGTGACAACAAACGATAATCCTCCACCCGCTCGCGCAGCCTGCACCGCCTGATCAATCACTGCTTGGTGACCTTTATGTACACCATCAAAAACGCCCAAAGCCAGATGCAGTGGTCCTTTATGAAGTCTCAGATCCTCAAGCTTGTCGAGACGGATTGACATAGTTTATCACGCTCCGCGCATCAATGAAATTTCCGCCAACGAGATCAAAGCTTTGATCAATACTTCGGGATTCGCTTCCTTAAGTTGCGCAACCGTCACGGACCGCTCCAAGTTAAACTTCCCCGATTGTGTGCGACGCAACGCACTGAGGTGCGCACCACAACCAAGCTTCTCACCAATATCGTTCGCATAAGTCCGAACATAAAATCCTTTTGAGCAATTGACCCGGAAATCAACCTCAGGAAGTTCGACTCGATTGATCTTATAACTCGTCACACGCACTGGCCTCAATTTTCGCTCCACTTCGAGACCTTTGCGCGCCAATTTATAAAGCGGCACACCATCCATCTTGATTGCAGAAACCATGGGTGGCATTTGCTCAAATTCACCATTGAAGACATCAAACGCAGCCCCCACATCCGCTTCAGATATATTTCCGACTTCACGAGTTTCTAATACTTCACCCTCTCTATCCTGAGTGCTGGTTCTCTGACCCAAAGTTAGTGTCCCCTCGTAGACTTTATCCTCACTCATCAGCAAATCCTGAATTTTCGTCGCTTTACCAATAACCAGCATAAGCAAACCTGTCGCCATCGGATCAAGCGTGCCGCAATGACCAATCTTTTTTGTATTTAAAGCGCGTCTCGCAATGGCCACGACATCATGGGATGTCATGTCTGGAGCTTTATCAACCAGCAGCACTCCGCTTGGTCCGGTATATTCTTCAGCTTGTTTTCTCATCTTAACTTAAAAATTATTTTTGCGCAGCTAATGACTGCTTCAACGCCGCTAGAACTTTTAGCTTCGCATCTGCTAGCGGCCCTGCCATCCGGATCCCCGCAGCCAAAGCATGACCTCCACCCCCGAATTCTATGGCAACATTGCATACATTGACTCCAGAATCTTTGGATCGCATCGACACGCGAATTTTTCCATCCGGAAGTTCTTCAAAAAATACTGCGACACGAACTCCTTTCACTGAGCGGATCATATCGATCAATCCCTCGCTGTCATCCGGTTGCAAGGCTAGATCAATTCGAGTCTTATCTAATAATTCCCAGTAAGCCAGTTGGCCGTCTTCGGAAATTTGCAACGTATTCAGCAAAGCACGTAGCAATTCCAGCCTACGGTAAGGATGGTTATCATACGTATCTGCGTTGATTTTCCCTACATCCAAGCCGCGCTGGATCAGATCCGCTCCGAGCTCATATGTATCTGCTCTCGCTGAACTATATTGGAACGATCCTGTATCAGTCGATACGGCCACATAAATTGCATCCCGCGTCTCATTCGGAATAGGATAACCCAAAGCTTTGATCAATTCGTAAACGATCTGGCCTGTTGCAGGCTTTCTTGCATCGATCAAATTGATATCTCCGTATGCTGGATTGGAAAGGTGGTGGTCAATATTAAGCCAGACTTTTGCCTTAGAAGCCGCGTGAAGCGAGCCATCACCCAACCTCGGTTTGGTTGCCGTATCCAGTGCGATTGCCACGTCCACCTCCAGAGCATCCTTTGGCGGAAGGGTCACTTTTTCGGAGCCTTTCAAAAACTCTAAACTCTCCGGAACTCCATCTTCATTAACTAGGTAAACCTGTTTGCCCATTGCCATCAGTGAAAAACCCAGCGCGATCTGAGATCCAATCGCATCGCCATCTGGCCTGACGTGACTCATCAACAAGAAACTCTGATTAGCCGATATCACTGCACCTATGTCTTCGGTGACTTTTTTGAAATCTTTATCTTCCATTTGATTAATTGACACTTTCCTTTAGGGCGGGGCGCGGATTCTCAACACTCAAGCCTTTGAAGCAAGGACAAAGCAATTTCACGCAGCCTAGATCCAGAAATTTACAAGTTGAGGCATTATCCATGCTAAAAACCATGAAAACAGGCTTGCCCATTCCACGCCAAGTACCCATCTAGCACCCGTGCGCGATCTCTTAATAACCCCCGCCTGGCAGGAGGAAGATCTCGGTATGCCTTTACCGGATTCCACTCATGCTTGTTCTGTCTGTCTCCCAACTTGGGATGCAGTCGTCGGTTATGAAGAAGGACGTGAAAAAATTGTCCGTAGACTTCGCACCGGTTATCCTCGTTTTTTCAAACACCCAACCGTCGAGCGTATTTTCGATAATGCACGCGCCGAACTCGCCTCCGAGGGTGAAGATGTTTTAGTGCTGCCAAACAAAATTTCGGCACAGCGCGCGCACCGTTGGTTAGAACGCCAGGCTGAAACTGCCATCCGCAGTGCTTCTTTTCATGGCTTCCAAGCATTGATCTTTCCTGAAAAAGTAAAGAAACTCTCCGATCTATATTGGCGCTTTTCTGGAGAAGGCATCTCCTCCCGCGCAGCTCAAGATTACTTGGATGGAACTCTCCGAGAGGGCTCTAAATCTCACCTCTTATCGCGTGCCATCTCTAAACTCAATGGTGGCCAACCCGAAGACACATTCATTTTCGCCAGTGGAATCTCCGCTGCGCTCGCCGCTTTACGTTCCCTGCCTGGTGTCCGTGAAGGCAAGAAAACTCTACAAATTGAATTCCCTTACGTCGATTCCCTCAAAATCCAAGAACGCTTCGGTAGTGGGGTGGTTTACCTCAATGAAGCGAACGGAGAATCGTTCGATGAGGCAATCCAACGCATCCGCGCTGGTGAATTCGCTGGGGTATTTACCGAAATTCCTTCTAATCCACTGCTACGCACCATCGATCTGAAACGCGTTTCTGAAGCCTGCGCGTTTTCCAAAACTCCTCTCATTCTCGACGATTCCGCTACCGGACCGCTCAATGTCGATACCCTGCCCCACTGTGACATCCTCACTTCTTCTCTCACCAAATGGGTTTCTGGTGCTGGCGACGTGATGGCAGGAGCTCTCACCCTACGCACAGATTCACCTTTAATCGCCAATCTCCGAGATTCCATTGCCGCGGATGCTGCGGAATGCGCTCCACTCTACATCGCCGATGCAGAGGTGCTGCTTTCCAATCTCAAAGGCTATTCAAAGCGCAACAAACTCATCAATCATAACGCGCTTAAACTTGTCGAATTCTTAAAGAGCCATCCAGCCATCTCTGATGTCTGGCATCCATCACTCACCCACACCGCTAACTTTGATGCTATCAAACGCAACAATGGCGGATATGGCGGTTTACTCTCCATTACTTTGGTAAATCCAAAAAAAGCCCCCAAAGTGTATGATGCGTTAAAACTTTCCAAAGGCCCCTCTTTTGGCACGCCTTTCACCCTCGTTTGCCCCTACACACTACTCGCCCATTATGATGAAATCGGCTGGTGCGAAGATTGTGGAGTCCCCTCAAATCTACTGCGTATTTCCGTAGGAATCGAACCAGCGGATACAATCATCGCTGCGTTCGAGGAAGCCCTCGCTTAGATCTTTTTTCAGCAATATTTACCGATACGGTAAAGCCTACGGATCTTGAATTCTAGACATCACGGAGGAGTGGATGAACGCCTAACTTATCCGCCATAGCCAATTAATCGACGGCGGAGCAATAACGACGATGACTAGCTTTGCAGCCCGGAACTCTAGATTCGTATCCCGCTCAGCGGCATTTTCTTAAGCCTAACTATCTCCTCGTTTCGGCAAGGATCATATGGACACCTGATTCTCGAAAAGCACCCGGTCATTCCACCAATACGAAACCATTGCGAGTTCGCTTACAGCGCAATGGTGTGCCGACCTCATTAGGTTTCCAGTTATTAGCGTTAGCAAAATCGATTGCTTCTGTGACCAAAGTTAAAGTGACAATCCGTGGTAGCTCAGCAATGAGTTCACGCCCACCTATCGCAGCATTGGTATAGACTGAGGCCTCATTCACTCCACTGCGATTCTTCATCATCCAACGGTATTGGACGTCACGATGATTCATGGTTTTATAACCTTTATTTGATAGAGACATAAGATGGCAGAAAACTGGCACACTTCCGAATCAATGAGAATGTTTATGTCTGAATAATCTGATCTCGAAGGTATCAAAGATATTAGCTTGGGTTTGAGCGAAGCGACACCCCAAGGTGAATAACCGAACATATTACCCAACCCTAGCAGGGTCGCAAAAAAAGAGCCGTCAGTAGCTATGCACTGACGACTCTGATGGATTAGAATAAAATCCGCGAATTACTTGACGATCTCAAGAAGCTCGACATCAAACACCAGCAAGCCGCCGGGACGGCCACTTCCTGGGACGACTGGGCCGTATGCAAGTTCTTCTGGGATCCAGAAGCGGCGTTTCTCGCCGACCACCATAAGCTGCACGCCTTCGGTCCAACCTTTGATCACGCCGCTGAGCGGGAATTCAGCAGGTTCACCACGAGTCACGGAACTATCGAACATTTTGCCGTCTGTTGTCCAGCCAGTGTAATGAACTTTCACGGTGGAAGCCGCGGTTGGATGATCTTTACCTTTGCCTGCAGTTAACACCTTATGAGCAATTCCACTTTTGGTTTTCTCTGCATCGGCCGGTGCCGCTGCAACATCTTTAGGCGTCTCTGGAGCTGGAGCCGCTGCTTTGAAGGCGATTAACTCAAGTTCAGCAACGATGAGTCCACCTGGAGCACGACTCTCAGGCAACCAGCATGTGCGCTGCTCACCCGTCTTCATTTCCATGAAAAGCTCACCGAGTTCTTTCGGAAGTTTATCGAGTGGCACAGTTGGAGGTGCTGGCTGTTCGCGGCTATTTTGAACGGTTTCACCATCCATGGTCTTGGCGACAAATTGGAAAGTAATGACCTGATCCGCTGCGGGCTTCTCGCCTGCTCCTTCTTTAGTGATTTTGTAAGCAATCCCGCCTGGAGTCTTCTGAGTATCTGCCGGAGGCTTCGCAGCCTCCTTGACACCGATGAGTTCGACATCAAAGCAAAGCATACCACCTGGGCGACCGCTGCCTTCGACAACTGGACCATACGCAAGATCTTCTGGAATCCAGAATCGACGTTTCTCACCGACCACCATCAGTTGCAAACCTTCTGTCCAACCGGCGATCACTTGACCGAGCGGAAAACTCGCGGGTTCACCGCGTGTCACGGAACTATCGAACATTTTTCCATCTGTGGTCCAGCCAGAGTAATGTACCGTGACCGTGTCGGCTGCGGTTGGTTTTTTATCGCCGGTTCCGGCTTGAAGGACTTTCGATGCAAGACCGGTTTTGGTTTTAACAGCATCGGCGGGAGCAGCAGCTACATCTTTGGGTGTTTCAGGCATTTTGATATTGGGTTGCGCAGCGGCCGGTGCGGCGACTGCAGGAGACTTTGCGTCCGGGGTCTCCGAAAGCGCGAGGGTTGGCACCGCTAACATTAAAGCAGCAGTCATCAAGGGTGTAAGATTTCGGAGTTTCATGAGAGCGGGAAGCATCCACGCCGAGAGACTTCTGTCAACTATCTGGGCGGATTTTGCTGGAATTTAGTTATTGAGTGCAAAAATGAATCGAAAATCAACAAAGCGGAGTGAGCACGAGCGAGTTTCAAAATAAAACAAAGCCTGAACGCTTGGGCGGAATGAAATGGAGTCAGTCGTAAATCAAACCGAATCCCTAAATCGCACCTCTAATGGATTGATTGACGATTGATGATTGATGATTGATGATTTCCGATTGTTGATTTTTATAAGAACAGCATCTCATCTGGCTCACTCCCTCCCAGGAAGGAATTCCAGCAAGCGTTTCTCACCCGACTCAACGGTCTCCCGAATCTCCTGCTGTTCACCCAACGCTTTCTCAAGAAACGATCTGCTGTAATCGGGATTATCTTCTAGCTTGGCTCGCTCCATCTGAACGAAAGCCTCGATATTCTCGATCTTTTGCCGCCCCGCCTGAATTTCGCTTTGGAGTGCGGTGATCCTCTCATCGGGCAATTTCTCCTCTTGGGTCACCGTGGGTTTAGCTTCGGTAGCCACCTTCTCCGCTTGACGAGAATTTTCCCGGCACGCGCCAATCCAGAAGACTGACGACAACATCAACATACGAGCGGACAAAGTGATAAATCTGGAAAACGGCTTCATGGATGTCCCAGCTTAGAAGCAAATTTGGAAAATGCAAAGATCGCAGTTAGAGTTTCTCTAAAAATCACCGCGGAACCAACTGGACAAAAACTCTACTGTCTAACCCAGCGGAGAATGAGATGAACAGTGTTAAAATGAAAACACTTTACTCCAATTACAGCTTCTTCGACCAAGGCCTGGAAGGTAAATTGAAAACGAAAATCCAAGTGCCCGACTTGTTAGGTTTTGAAGATGGCAAACAGTAAGCGGCCTGCGCTTTTAGGTTTTCTTCTTAACACAAAAGGTCTGTCTCTTTGTAATTCTTTCTCCCCAAATCAAAAATCACATATCAACAATCATCAATCGTCAATGCCTTGGAAGCGTTAGCGACTTCAGGACTGAGACGAAGTCCTCACTGCTTGGACGGAGCGAAGCGGAGTCAATTAAGCGAACCAGCTGAACTGTCCTTTGCTTCTCAACCGCTGAATAGATTGATGATTTCCGATTGATGATTTTTGATTTTTGAATGAAGAAGACAGATAGGAACAATCTGCTTAATCCAATGCATCCCATCTGGGGTGGCGAAGAAACTAGACTGTTGATACCTGAGGAGAAGTGTTAGTTGGTAAATAAAAAAGGACGACTCGTCAGAGCCGCCCTTTGATATCTTCTATAGAGGGATTTACTGACAAGCCTCGCACTCGCCACCGTTCATCATGGCATCCAATGAGCATGCCATTTTCTGTTCAGCGGTGAATGCTTTAGCAGCAGCGGTCGCGGCTGTTGCAGCAGTAGTCGTCGCCATGTGGCCGCGTTGTTCCTTCTGGACAATAAGTGTGGATTTCTCGACACTGGAGGCGCCCAAGGTGCGGAGGTAGTAAGTGGTTTTGAGGCCTTTGTCCCATGCGCGGCGATACATGTGTGAGAGGGTCTTGAGGTCCGGAGTCGCGAGGAAGAGATTGACCGATTGGGATTGGTCGATCCATTTCTGGCGGCGCGCTGCGGCGTCGATGATGTATTCGTAGCCAACGCCGAAGACTGTTTTGTGCTTCTGTTTGATCGCTTCCGGGATGTCGTCGATGTTCTCGAGTTCACCATCGAAGTATTTCAACTGATCGACCATTTCTGGGCTCCAGAGATTGGCTTTTTTGAGGTCGCGAACCAGCTCGGTATTGAGGATCGTAAAGTCACCGGAGAGGTTGGATTTCACGTAGAGGTTTTTGTAGTTCGGCTCGATGCACGGAGTGGTTCCCATGATGTTCGAAATCGTCGCTGTCGGAGCGATCGCGAGCACGTTGGAATTACGCATGCCGTGTTTTTTGATTTTATCACGCACGACGGACCAATCCATTTTACCGCCGCGTGGAACATCGATCTTGCGACCGCGTTCGTCTTCGAGGAGATCGACCGTGTCTTGTGGGAGAAGTCCCCTGCTCCATTTGGAACCTTCGTAGGAGGAATAGGTTCCAACTTCAGCCGCGAGATCGGAAGAAGCGCTGTAAGCGTAGTAAGCAACGGCTTCCATCATCTCGTCATTGAACTCGACTGCGGCGTCGGATGCGAAGGAGAGGTTGCGTTTGTAGAGGGCATTCTGGAGACCCATCACGCCAAGGCCGATCGGGCGGTGGCGGGAGTTTGCGGTTTTCGCAGCGGTGGTTGGGTAGAAGTTGATATCGATGACGTTATCGAGCGCACGGATCGCAACGGTGATCGTTTCTTTCAACATGTCGTGATCGAGAGCACCATCACGGTTGATGTGTGAATCGAGCACCACGGAACCGAGGTTACAAACAGCGGTTTCTTCGTCCGAGGTATTGAGAGTGATCTCGGTGCAAAGGTTACTGGAGTGAATGACACCACAGTGATCTTGTGGGGAGCGGACGTTGCACGGGTCTTTGAAGGTGATCCATGGGTGACCGGTTTCGAAGATCATTTTCAACATGCCTTTCCAAAGCTCGATGGCTTGGATCTGGCGGGACCAGATTTTGCCTTCGGCTGCCATGGTTTCGTATTGAACGTATTTTTCTTCAAACGCTTTGCCATAGAGATCGTGGAGATCTGGGGTTTCGTTGGCGCGGAAGAGAGTCCAGTCTTGGCGCTCTTCCATGCGTTTCATGAAAAGGTCAGGAACCCAGTTCGCAGTGTTCATGTCATGGCAGCGGCGACGGTCGTCACCGGTGTTTTTGCGGAGCTCGAGGAAGTCCTCGATATCGTTATGCCATGTCTCAAGGTAGGCACAGCCAGAGCCTTTGCGTTTGCCACCTTGGTTCACTGCCAGCAACTGGTCATTGTGAAGTTTGAGGAACGGGATGATGCCCTGGGATTCGCCATTGGTGCCTTGGATGTAACCACCCGTGCCGCGGACGGCGGTCCATGAACCCCCGAGACCACCTGCCCACTTGGAGAGGTAAGCATTTTCCGCAATACCGCGCTGCATAATGGACTCGATCGAGTCATCGACCTTGTAGAGATAGCAGGAAGAGAGCTGGGAGTGGAGAGTGCCGGAGTTAAAGAGAGTCGGGGTGGAAGAGCAGAAACGACGACCTTTGTAGAGGTTGTAGAGGCGGATCGCCCAGTCCTCGGCGTTCTTTTCTTCTTTCTTGAAGAGACCCATGGCGACACGCATCCAGAAGAACTGAGGTGTTTCAATGCGCTGATGACGCTCTGCGGTCTTATCGACGATGAGGTAACGATCGTAGAGTGTCTGAATACCGAGATAGTCGAAGTCGAGGTCGGCTGTTGGGTCGAACGCTTCGCAGAGTTTATCGATATCGTATTTTTCAAGTAGCTCAGGATGCAGGCGTTTGATGGACACTGCGTATTTGAGGTAGGATTTGAAGCCTTGTTTGTGCGCATCTTTGAGTTTTTCAACCCCATCGGTGGAGATATTCCAGTTGAGAACTTCCTCATAGATGTAGGAGAGCAAGATACGAGCCGCAAACTTCGCGAAGTCGGCATCTTTCTCGATGAGGGTCTTGGAGTTGAGGATGATGGTTGCTTTCAGGTCTTTGGCGGAAATTTCCGAACCAATGGAGCGGCGGAGTTCGCGTTCGATGTCGGCTTCAGGAAGATTGAGGCTCAGACCAATGGAGGCGAAAGCGATGCGCTTTTTGAGCTCCATGCCGTCCCAGAAGGATGATTCACCATCCTCTGTGGTGACAACGATCATCGAGTCTTGTGAAAGGTCTTCGGTGGCTACATTTTCTTGCTCACGGCGGAGAAGATTGCGCTGGGCACGATAGAGAATGTAATGCTCGGCTGCTTTGAACTGGCCTTGGCGCATGAGCTCTTCCTGAACCATGTCTTGGACGTCCTCGATATGGACGAAGGATTGATCACCACGACGGATGCGCTCGGTTACTGCTTTCGCAACATCGATAGCCGGCTCCGGGTTTGCTTTGATGGTAAGGAAGGCTTTGCGAACCGCGATCTCAATTTTCGTTTCAGACCAAGGCACAACGTTACCATTACGGCGGATCAAACGAACGGGAAGAGCGTGTGGACCTGCACCCATGTCAACGTGGCCGGTCTTCTCAAGTGAACGACGGAATGCCAAAGACTTCGCAACATCGTAAGCTTCATTTTCTAACAATGCTTTTTCAATCAAAAGATAGAGATCCGATTCTGAAAGCCGAAGACGCCCCCCTGCCTCGAGCGTAGCAGTTAGAGAAACAGCAACGGCATGCGCAACCTGTGATACGAAGTGACGGTTTACATCCGAAAAGATGGATTTTTCATCCTCACTGCGAGCAATCAGAAGGTCGGCAAGTGAATCACCGATCGCATCTGCAACGTCTTCGAGGGAGAACTGAGTTTCTTTGTCACCACGAGTGACGATGATATCTGAATAAGGCTTACGCTTTTCAATAGGAATGGTCCCGCGCCAGTCGTAAGGGCGGTCAGTTGATGCGAGCTCAAAGCGATCAGAGATGACTTGTTTGAGGATATTATCTTCGGCGAGGTTCAGGGAGCGATACATATTCGGTGTTGGATCTGGATTTTTTTGGTAAGTTGGGAAAACTGTGGCGGCCCAGACGAGACGGGGCCATGGCGATTGTTAGATAAGTTTTACTTGGCTTGGCCCTGACGAGACGGGGCCGCCATATTACAGCTCATCATCACTAACAGCTGCGAGTGCTGCTGATTTTTGGTATTCGGTGACGCGACCTTCGAAGAAGTTCTGCTCTTTCTTGATGTCCATCATTTCAGCGAGCCATGGGAATGGGTTGGAGACGGATTCGTTGAGCGGAGCTAGGCCACAAGATGTTAGACGACGGTCGGCGATGTAATCAATGTAGGTTTCGAAATCCTCAGAGTTCAGGCCGAGACCTGAGACAGGAAGGCAATCACGAATAAATGCTTTTTCGAGACGGATACCTTCGGCCATGGTCTGGCGAAGATCTTCACGGAAATCCTCTGTCCAGATATCTGGATTTTCATCGATGAGATCCATCAACAAGTTGCGGAAAACTTCGATGTGGTTCGACTCATCACGAAGCGTGTAACGGAACATCTGACCGATGCCTGGGAATTTATTTTGACGATACAAGGAAAGGATCATTCCGAAAAGACCGTAAAACTGAGTGCCCTCCATGATTTGTCCGAACATGAAAATATTCTTAGCAAGAGCCTGCTTATTTTCTGTAATTGTGAGATCGATATCACGGCGAAGTGCGCGTGAGTTAGATGTAACGAAATTATTTTTCGCGGTGATCGTCGGGACGTCCTCAAACATCGCTTCGCACTCGTGTGGATTGATTCCGAGTGAGGAAATCATGTAAACGAGGCTGTCTGCATGGATATTCTCCTCGTGGGCATGACGACCCAAAACCAGTTTCAGTTCAGGAGCGGTGACCACTTCACGAACAACGTGGAGCACATTGTCACCCACGATGCCTTCAGCTGCAGAGAAGTAACCGATGCCCATTTTGATGATCCAACGCTCAACATCGGAAATTTCGTTAGAGCGCCACTGTTCAACATCTTTTTGCATCGAGATATCCTCAGGCTCCCAATGATTGTTCTTCATTGTCTTGTAGAGGTCATAAGCCCACTGATATTTAAGCGGAAGGATATTGAAGAACATCGTTTCCTTACCGTTGATAACTCGTTTGGAGTTGAAGGCGAGTTCTGCCTTAGTTTTATCGAGCACAAAAGTGCGATTACCGAGGGTGACTGTTGTAGTGGACATAGATCGTTGAGAATTAGAAATTTGGTTTGAGAATTGCTTAAATTAGAGCTGACGTTTTGCGTATAGCGTAGGAAACACTGCACAAAATTTGTTCTCTCGGTCAATCCGATTTTGTAGATATAGTATCCACAAATTATTCACAATACTACATGTAGTATATACTTGAGATACCCGTAAAGTCCCGCTCCTTTAAATTTGGGAGTTCCACGGTTTAGCTATGAATCCCATTCGCAGGTATAGGTAGTTAAAAAAAATTCACAAAAAGGGTTTTTCACACTCACTCACAAAAATTTTAAAAAATTCTTTAAGATATCCTTATTATCAGGAAATTTTGACTAAGTGATTTACGGAACTCATTGAAAGTGAACGGTATAAAATTATCGCAATACTTTAGAAAGAACCGCCCTAACCGGAAAAGCGGCGAGAATCTTTGCTAAAAAGCACTAAATCGGGTTAGGTAGGCAAATGAAGCGAATCGCAACCCACTGGCAAATTCTCATCGCTTTGGTTTTAGCGAGCGTCACCGCACTTACACTACGCGCTTTATTTGGAGGAGCAGATGAAACTTCATCCGGAGGTAAGCTGGTGCTTGGCGCGTTAGAGAGTTGCCAATTCGTTGGAAATCTTTTTATGCGCGCGCTGAAAATGATCATCGTGCCACTGATCGTGACCGCGGTGGTTTCAGGAATCACTGGCATGAAAGGTGTTCAAGGCTTTGGCCGGCTTGGACTTAAGACGATGGCATTTTATCTAACATCAAGTTTAGCTGCGATCATCGTTGGCTTGTTGTTAGTCAACCTTATCCAACCCGGCTTAGTAAATGGTAAGCCGAACGAAGCAATTCTTGCTGCCTTCGAGGAAAACAAGGCCAAAACGGATCCAGCAGATATCGCAAAAGTGGAAGCAGCAACTCAACGCGAGGGGAAAGATTTTCTGTCGCTCTTTGAAGCCATGCTTCCTGAAAACATTGTATTTGCGGCAAGCGAAAACGGTCAGTTATTAGGTGTGATTGTATTCAGCATAATGTTTGCGATCGCGACCACTCAACTTCCCGGTGCCATGGGTGAAAATGTTAGAGATTTTTTCATAGCCGCTAACGAAGCCATGATCATCGTCACGACATGGATCATGGCCTTTGCGCCAATCGGAGTTTACGCACTGATTCTTCCAGTGATTTACGAAGCGGGTCTTGATATCTTTTTGCAGCTAGGAAAATACTTTTTCACCGTAATGCTAGCTCTGTCGGTCCACTTTGCGATCATCTTGCCCTTGGCTCTTAAATTCATCGGAAAAGTGGATCCGATCGCTCATTTCAAGGCGGTGCGTCCCGCGTTGTTAGTAGCATTTTCAACTTCTTCATCGTTCGCAACCCTTCCCGTCACGATGCGTGCCATTCAAGAAAACGCAGGGGTTTCCAAACGAATAGCCAGTTTCACTCTGCCTCTCGGATCGACAATCAATATGAACGGAACCGCTCTCTATGAGTGCGTGGCTGTGATTTTTGTTGCCCAAGTCATGGGGATTCACCTTGGATTAGGCGCACAGTTTTTCATCGTGGTTGCCGCATTGCTGACCAGCATTGGCGTTGCTGGTATTCCATCCGCTAGCTTAGTGGCAATTATTTTGATCTTGAAGAATTCAGGAATTCCTAACGCAGAGGTCGCCGTCGTCACTCTGCTGGCGGTAGATCGTTTGTTGGACATGAGCCGGACCGCAGTAAATGTTTACAGCGATTGCTGTGCTGCAGTCATCATCGGACACAGCGAGGGCGAGGTTTTCGCTGTTACAAATCAAGAAGTCTGAAGGATTAATGCTGCAGATAATTCTTCGGACGATAGATCATTGCGAAGGGAATAAACAGGATAGCTGCGCCACCCATGAGAGCACTGAAGAACCAGAAATAACTGGCGCCTTGAAGTTTAGTCTGACCACCCGAAAAAGTGGTTTTAGTGAATAGCTCATCACTGCCTTTATCTTCAGATGAGGTGACTTTAAGTTCTTTCTGTCGCTTCGATAACCAATCTTCTTTCGGGTGTAGCTTATCCATCCAAGATGCCTTTTTCTCCTGAACTTGATCGGGCTTACTGATGATGATTCCAACATCCCATTTTGTATTCCACTTACCATCGCTACCGGCTCCCCAAATCCGAACGGCATTTGAATTCAGAATGACATATCGGTAGGATTTGCCTGTCTCATCTTTGAATTTCGATAAAATTTCTCTGCCGATTTTTTGGTTAGGAAAGACATTTTTAGACGCAGTTGCATGAGAGACAATCTCTTCAGCAATCATATTTAACGTCATTTGTCCCGGAACAACGAGAGGCGTCTCGGCGTCCTTTTCTAATCGACGAATGAAGTCATCTTGAGTTCCTGTTTCGCCATCATAACCAGGCAAGACAACAGTCCTTGGATCCTTTTGCCAATCCTTGGGAAGATGAGCGATGGCTTCTTCAAGTTGTTGCTCTGCGGCACTTGGCACCTGTATATAATGGTTCACAATCACTACTAGAAAATTTCCAACTGCAACTGAGACGAGATAGAAACACATGATGAACGATTTCATTTTTCTCGGTGCCTGAGTGTACGCAAACTCGAGGGCGACGATTGAAATCATGATCTCCGATGCCGTCAGCAAGCCGTAGGCTGCAATTTGCCAAACAATATTCGGCCTATCTCCCCCATCGATCCATACTTGGATGAAGCTCACCAATACAAATGCAGCAGTCATCAACACAAAGCCGACTCCCATTTTTTTCATGGGTGTGAGGGGCCAGAATTTCTCAACTTTAGGATAAATAAAGTAGCTAAAAATTGGGATGAATAGGAGTACAAAAACTGAATTCAAAGACTGCAACTGAGAAGGCAGCCATTCGAAACCTAGGAAATTTCTATCCATGTCTTGAGATTGGAAAATCCATGTTGAGCTCGTCTGATCGAACAAAGCCCAGAATATCGCGACAAAGAAATAAAACGGTGTGAGCTTTAAGATAGCGACAATTCCATCTCTTCCAAAAGCTTCTTTGAGAAATCCGATTCCGCCAGCAGGGACGTGAGCAAAACGATTTCTACCTAACCAGAAAACAAAGGTCGCAATACCCATCAGAACACCCGGAACGCCGAAGGCCCAATGTGGCCCATACCATTTCAATAACCATGGAGTGAGCAATGCTGAACCGAAGGCGCCAAAATTGATAGAGAAGTAAAACCAGTTAAAAATCCTTGAGAGCAGCCTGGCATTTTTTGATCCAAATTGATCACCGACGTGAGCTGAAACACAGGGTTTGATTCCACCAGCTCCCAACGATATGAAGATTAGCCCAGCCAACATCCAGTATTGGGAGTTACCGAATTGCCCCATCAATGCGAGCGCTAAATGCCCAGCGCAGTAGACGATAGAGAGAGTCATGATAACTCGATATTTTCCAAACAAGACATCCGCCAAAAGAGCGCCGATGAATGGCGTCAAATAAAACGCCATGTTGAATAAATGCACTAGTTCGGTGGAGTATGCCTTATCGATTGGCTTACCCAAAGTTCCATCCATTAGGAACAAATATTCTGTCAAGAAAACGGCAAGAATCGCCTTCATTCCATAAAATGAAAACCTCTCTGCCACTTCGTTACCTATAATATAAGGAATGCCAGATGGCATCTTTGTGGTTTCCTCTGGCGTTACTCGGTAATCCATATTTTCAGTTTTCCCAACTTAGTAAAAAACCTCATCTTACGTGGTCAGAAAGAATTCCAAATGATGAAATTCTTAGTTAATTGCCACTCAGTAACTTTTCGAGGTATTTCTCGTGCTGTTCCAAGTCGGATTGCCTTGAGAGAATGTTGTATCTCGCACGACCTCGAGTTTTTAACAACGGCAAAGAACTTTCCAGTTCATTGATGGCAATTCTACATTGTTTAGGCGTCGATGGAATGGAGCTAATCGCAGACGATTGAAGAAGTTTGAGATCACTCAAATAATCATCCGCCACTTTACGATACCAAGCAAGTGGTCCAGTATCGTTTACATCGACATCACTTATGATCTTGTTGAAAAATGGAACTGCTTGTTCGATTCCACCTTGTTCCCAATTTTTCAATCCAGAGATCATAAAGGCCATGAGATATTCATTATCACTCTTGTCTAAATTTATCTTTTCAACATCCTGAAATCGCGGCTGATCAAGACTTCTTAACGTCGGAGCTAACATCGTAGCAAAACTCGGCGGCAACTCAGAAGCACGGGCTGCAATATGTTCAGCTACTGCAATCGCATTACGATTTGCATCGCTTATTCGTCCATCTAGTAAAGCTGCAGTAACCCCATCCAATCCAGCCCAAGAACGAGTCGGCTCCTCAACTTTTGAATTAAAAAATATCTTAATAAATGCTTCTTCTGATTCCCTCAGTTTCCCCTCTGTCATCAGATCTTTAGCGATGCGATAATGGTTGATAATTTCTTTATTTATATCCGCTCCATCGACATCCTTATAACTCACTTCAGTAACCGTTGCCGGTCTATTTGAGTCATTCGAATTGATAATTTTAAGAGCCAAAATGATGACGAGAAGTGTTAGCACCACCGACACGATAATAATGGTGATTGCCCTCTTCTTTTTAGCACGTAGCTGCATCCTCAGGGTGGCATGAGCTTGCTCTATTGAGTTATGATTACTGCCTCTGATATCCTGCGCTTTGAACGCGGCATCAAGGGCAATGATCATTTCATCATAGCTTTTAAAGCGATTTCTTGGATCGTAGGACATTGCGCGATCTACGATGGCGCAAGTTTCGTAGGAAACTTGAGGCGCCACACGTTTCAATGGAATCACCTTGGTCTTGGCGATACGCAGAAGCTTGGTGTCCATGGTGTCTTCTATGCAAGATGGCACGCCTGCAAGAGCATGGTAGAGAGTTGCCCCGAACGCATAAATGTCCGATCGAAAATCCTCAACCCCACCTTCAATCGTCTCAGGTGGCACGTAGTAAGTAGTAGCCCAAATTTCATCAGCTTTCGCCTCACCACCTTTTGTTACCAGAGCAAGACCGAAATCCACTATCTTCGCGTTACCATCGGCATCGAAGAGGATATTTCCTGGCTTGATATCACGGTGAATCAAACCAGCGGATTGCGCGCCTTTTAGACCTTCCGCGATCTGGATCGCCAGCGGCAAGACTTCGGCTTCAGTCAGTTTTCCTTGCTCGTAAATCCGATGCTCAAGGTGCCCACCAGGAACAAATTCCATTGCGATATAGAACAATCCGAAGGCTCTACCCGTCGTGAAAATTTTCACCACATGTGGGTGACTGAATGAAGCTGTCAAACGCGCCTCGTCTTCGAAGGCCGCGATCCGCTTTTCATCTTTTGAGTATGCTTCACTCAAAATTTTCAACGCCACTTCCCTGTTCAGAGTCTTATCGATAGCAGCGAATACCGAACTCATTCCACCAATCGCATGGAGCTTAGTAACAGTATATGGTCCAAACTGCTTTCTAATTCGATTTTCCTCGCCACAAGTCGGACAGGAGACGCACGAATATGGCGGCAAAGAAGCAACCGTCATCGGATTCCCGCAGGCAAAACAAATCACGATATCTTCATTTGTCTCTGACATAGTAAACTGAGAATCCATTTTTGAAGCACGGAACTGCGAATAACGGACTGATTTAATGCTTTATCGCTTCCTACCCTGCAACATTTTATTCCATTTTGGAAACCTTCCAACTTGCAACATCAGGGATTTCAACCAAAACCTCATCCGTGATCGCAAGACTCAGAGGAAATATCATCGAAGCCTACCCAAACCGACTCGTCGTCGATTGCCACGGTGTTGGCTATGAAGTCATCATTCCGATCTCTACTTTCGATAGACTCCATCCCGTTGAGGGTACATTTGTGGATCTCCGTACCCACCTGCACATTCGGGAAAACGCCCAGACTCTCTACGGTTTCGCGACCGAAGAGGAACGCGATGTCTTTCTCCTGCTGATTGATCGTGTATCAGGCATCGGCCCTGCCATCGCCATCGCTATCCTCAGCGGAATGCCCGTGACGATGTTCAAATCAGCAGTCGTGGCGGGCGATGTCGCACTATTGTCGAAATCCAAGGGGGTCGGCAAAAAAACGGCTGAACGCATCATTTTGGAACTGAAAGACAAGGTCGGGGTCACCGATACTTGGCAGGATGCTGCTTCTGGGGAGGTTTCCTCACAAGCCGCCGATGCCGAACTCGCTCTCATTGCCCTTGGTTACAAGCAAGTCGATTCCCGCAAGGCTGTCCGAGCCATCTTAGAAAAAGACCCGGCCGCCGCCACTGAAATGCTCATCCGCGGCGCATTAAGAAGCCTCCAAGGCTAGTCTTCTTGAAATTTGAATATTGAGATTTGAAATTTATGATCCGAACCCGTTTCGCACCCTCACCCACCGGCTATCTCCACGTCGGCGGCGCTCGCACCGCTCTTTTTAACTGGCTCTTCGCTCGCAAAAACAACGGCACGTTCATCCTTCGCATTGAAGACACTGATGCCGCACGTAACACCGAAGAAGCCCGTCAGGCAATTTTCGATGGCATGTCATGGCTAGACCTCGATTGGGATGAAGGTCCAGAAAAGGGTGGCGAGTTCGGTCCCTATTACCAATCTCAGCGAAACGATATCTATGATGCTTACTTTGAAAAACTTCTCGCCGCAGACCGGCTATATAAAGACGGCGATGCATACCGTTTCCGCTTCGACCGCAAACCGATCACGATGAATGACCTCGTCTGTGGTGAGGTGACGATTGATTATCGCGATGAATCAAACACGCCCGATATGGTCATTCGCCGTAGCGATGGATCTTATGTGTTCCATTTCGTAAACGTCGTCGATGACCTCGAAATGAAAATGACTCACGTGATCCGCGGTGAGGATCATTTGATGAACACGCCTAAGCACCTTCAGCTCATCGAAGCCCTTGGAGCTGAGCCGCCACAATACGCGCACATTCCACTTATTCTCAACGCCGATGGTTCAAAGATGTCCAAACGAGACGCGGGTGCTGCTGTCGGAGATTATCCGAAACAAGGTTTTCTCTCAGAGGCAGTTGTGAACTTCATAGCCCTACTGGGCTGGTCTTCGAAATCAGATGATGAAATTTTTACTCTAACTGAACTCATTGATCGTTTTTCTCTTGAGGCGATTAATCGTGCCCCGGCTCGCTTTGATTTAGAGAAATGCAAATGGGTCAACCAGCAACACATTGCTAAAATTTCCACGGAGATGTTTGCGGATTTAGCGAAACCTTTCGTCCAAGCCGAAAACCTTCCTGTCACAGAAAGCTACCCGACTGTGATCGCAGCGGTGAAAGATAAAGTCCGTCTCCTATCAGAGGTTCCAGCTGCCATCGATTTCCTCATCAGCGATACTGCAATTCAAGAAGAGGAAGCAGTCGCGAAGGCCAAAGGAAATCCAAACTCCGCGTTCCTTCCTGCGCTCGCTGAGCACATGGCAACGCTAACAGATTGGTCAGCAGACATTGCTAAAGAAGCCATCACCACTATAGCTCAAGCAAACGGATCTAAACCGGGACAGCTCATGTTCCCTGTCCGTGTCGCGTTATCAGGCCGTGCTCACGGCCCTGATCTCGGCGATATTTTTGCGATTTTAGGAAAAGAGAAAACCATCGCGAGACTGAGGTGCTTTTGACTACTAGAGAGCTGTGCCTATGGCCAGATTCCATTACATTGCCATAGAAAGCCGGCCACAGGCAGGCTCTCCACTAATATCCGAGCCAAGGCCCGAGCCATTTTTCCGCTTCTTGTAAAGTTATTCCCTTACGTGCTGCATAGTCTTCAATCTGATCTTTTTGTAGATCGGATAATGCAAAGTAATGACTTTCCGGATGTGAGAAATAAAGTCCGCAAACCGCAGCTCCCGGATGCATTGCGCAGCTTTCGGTTAGGAAAACACCCGTCGCATCGATCGCACCTAATAAATCGAAAAGAATCGGTTTTTCGGTGTGATCAGGTTGAGCTGGATAACCAGGAGCAGGACGGATGCCCTGATATTTCTCATGAATCAGTGCTGCTTTGGTCAACTCACCTTCGTCCTCATACCCCCAAGCGATACGTGCCCGATGATGCAGCATTTCGGCACAAGCTTCTGCCAAGCGATCCGCGATCGCTTTCACCATGATTGCGCCATAAGGATCGTTCACAGCATCGAGTTCCTTCGCATACTCATCCGCGCCATGAATTCCCACGACGAAGCCGCCGATGTGGTCGGTGGAAGTAGGTTTCACCCAATCCGACAACGCCACGTTTGGTTTTCCAGAACTCTTCTTCAACTGCTGGCGCAATGTATGGAATTTCGTTCGTTCAGTTCCGTCTTCGTTGTACACAACGATATCATCTCCATCTGAATTTGCTGGGAAAAATCCGTAAATTCCTCGAGCTGTTAGTCGATTTTCTTCAACAAGCTTCTCGAGATATACGCAGGCCTCTGCATAGAGTTTTTTCGCTTCCGCAGCACCACCTGCATTTTTTGTTTTAAGTTCTTTCTTTTCCCAGTCCCAAACTCCGCGCAATTCCCATGCATGGAAGAACGGTGTCCAATCAATGTATTCAACGAGATCTTTGATAGCTGGTTCGATCACACGTGTTCCAGTAAACGAAGGAGTTGGTGCGCTATAAGAATTCCAATCATACTTCGGCCCCGCCGCGCGAGCCTCAGCGAGACTGATGGTTTCTTTCTTCGGTCCACCAAGAAAATTTTCGCGAGCTTTCTGCTGTTTCTCACGTAGTTCTCTCACGAATTCATCGCGTCCGTCTTTAGAAAGTAAAGAGGTCGTCACCGGCACAGAGCGCGACGCATCAAGCACATGCACCACTGGCCCAGAATAATACTCCGCAATCTTAATGGCTGTGTGCGCAGCGGAAGTTGTTGCACCACCAATCAACAGCGGAACAGTGAAACCACGACGTTCCATTTCTTTGGCAACATGCACCATTTCATCAAGCGATGGAGTGATTAAACCGGAGAGACCAATGACATCTGCACCGAGTTCAATTGCCTTATCTAAAATTTTATCACAAGCGACCATCACACCCATGTCGGTGACTTCGAAGCCGTTGCAGGACAATACAACACCGACGATATTCTTACCGATGTCGTGAACGTCGCCTTTAACAGTTGCGATCAAGAAACGCCCAGCAGAGTTGCCGCGTTCTGCAATTTTCAACGCATCTTCTTGAGACATGCCTGGGTTCTTTTCTTGGATCGCTAAAATATCCCCAGCGAGGTTTTCAGCTTTCTCAGCTTCCATGTAGGGATACAACCAAGCTACAGCCTTCTTCATCACACGGGCGGATTTAACGACCTGTGGTAAGAACATTTTACCCGCACCAAACAAATCTCCAACCACGCCCATACCGTCCATCAATGGCCCTTCGATCACTTTCAGCGGCCTGCCGTATTTTAATCTCGCAGCTTCGGTGTCTTCGTCGATAAAACGATCGATTCCTTTCAAGAGCGCATGTTCCAAGCGCTTCTCGACATCTTCGTCGCGCCAAGAAAGATCTTCCTCAACCTTTTTACCGCCGACTCCTTTGTAACTCTCAGCAAGATCCAGAAGACGTTCGGTGGAATCATCTCTACGGTTCAGCAAAACATCCTCAACACATTCTAACAAATCCTTTGGAATTTCATCGTAAACCTCTAACATTCCAGCGTTGACGATTCCCATGTCCATGCCTGATTTAGTCGCATGATACAGAAAGGCGGAATGCATTGCTTCACGAACTTTGTTATTCCCACGAAATGAGAACGAGATATTAGAAACACCGCCTGAAATCTTAGCCCCTGGAAGGTTCTCTTTGATCCAACGCGTGGCGTTGATGAAGTCCAAGGCGTAGTTATTATGTTCCTCGATACCGGTCGCTACCGTCAGGATATTTGGATCAAAAATGATATCGTTTTGATTGAATCCAACTTCATCGACAAGAATGCGATAAGCGCGCTCGCAAATACGGATCTTCTCATCATAGGTCGCTGCCTGACCTTTTTCATCGAAAGCCATCACCACAACCGCCGCACCATATTTCATGATGTGCTTGGCGTTGCTCTTGAAAATTTCTTCGCCTTCTTTGAGAGAAATCGAGTTCACGATTCCCTTTCCTTGAAGGTGTTTTAACCCTTCTTCCAGAATTTCCCACTTCGAAGAATCTACCATGATCGGCACCCGCGCGACATCAGGCTCACCTTGGAGAAGATCAAGGTATTTCGCCATCATCGCCTTGCCGTCGATCAATCCATCATCGAAGCAAATATCGATCACATTCGCACCGTTCGCCACTTGTTGACGCGCCACCTCCACTGCCGCTTCGAGATCCCCGGCGCGGACTAGTTTCGCAAATTGCGGCGACCCCGCGACATTCGTCCGCTCCCCGATCATCAAGAAGCCTTTTCCCTCGTCGTGGTTATAAGCCTCTGTTCCAGAAAGCCTGAGTGCTGGTTTGATTGGATTCATGGTAAAAAAATTAAACGCCAAGGCGCGAAGAACGCCAGGGCTTGGGCAATGTTAGCTTTCGGAAAATGGGTTTGCGATTCATTGGATATGGAAATTATTAATTTGGCGTTCTTGGCGACTTGGCGGTTCAATCATCATTTCGGCACCCTCCTCGGTACCACGCCCCTCACCCCCTCAGCAATCGCTCTAACATGCTCGGGTGTGTTTCCGCAGCAACCACCCGCGAAGTTGACCAAACCACTTTGAGCGAATTCTCTCATGTAATCCTTCATGTGTGTTGGTTCCAGATCGAATCCAGTCGGGGCTAAGGGGTTAGGCAAGCCAGCATTCGGGTACGCTGAAACATACGTTTCCGCCACATCAGATAGTTCTTCCAAAAATGGTCTCATCAAATCTGGGCCGAGCGAGCAGTTCAATCCAATCGCGAGTGGTTTGGTATTAGCAAACGCGTTCCACAGCGCTTCAACTTTTTGTGCGGAAATCATGGTTTCTCCACCCAATCCAACCGCTGCTGAAATGATCAAAGGAAGACGAATCCCTTGTTCATCGAAAACATCCTGAACCGCCACTGCCGCTGCCTTTGCGTTCAGAGAGTCGAAAATGGTTTCGATCATTAAAATATCACATCCACCCTCGATCAAGCCCCGCACTTGCATGCGATAGGCTTCTAAAACCTGATCGAATGTCACCACGCGAAACGAGGCATCTTCCGCATCCGGTGAATTGCTCAACGAAACGGTTAACGGGCCGATCGCTCCAGCTACGTAACGTTTTACTCCGGTATCTGTGCCGATGTTATCCGCCATTTTCCGTGCCAGCTGAGAGCCTTTCACATTCATCTCCCATGCTAGGCCGTTCAAAAAATCGTTCTCCAAAATCTTCTGAAAAAACTCAGGATCTTTACGCCCGCCCTTTTCCCTTGGGTCCTCAACGAAAAACTCGCTCTGAGCAATACCGGTTGCAGAAAAGGTGTTAGTCTCGCAAATATCTGATCCCGCTTCATAAAAACGCTTATGAATATCCGCGATCACCTGCGGTTGGGTGATAGATAGAATATCGCCATTGTTAAGCAAATCTTTGTCATTTTTGGCGAAGCGCTCACCGCGTGCAGCTGCTTCGTCTAGGCCGTAAGTGCGAATCGTTGTCCCCATTGCGCCATCCAGCACCATGATGCGCTCTGCCAGTTCCTTTTCGATTTCTGCTGTGTGATCCACTTGAGCCATGCCAAACTGTAAATCATTCAATCCAAGCTTCAAGATACAAATCATCAAATCACGATATGAAGATAGGTTGATTAAATAAAACCCCACAGAATACACGATTCATAAAGAAAATCCGTGCTTGTCGGGAGAAAAAAATCAATATTTGTTAAGAGTAAATCACGCTAATGTCCGTATCTATCCAATTTCTCAATGCTACC
>JBILMI010000012.1:0-25939 GCA_044375585.1 Luteolibacter sp. | reverse complement strand
GACTGGTCTAGTCCGTTTCCAAAAGTCCTTACCGAAACGGGATCGGATCAGGTTTTGGATTTGTGCCGCTCTGCGGAAAGGATTTCAAAATACCGGCCTGAGGACGCCGATTCCGGCGTTGCTCTTCGGTTGCGGATGTTTATCTGCGTCCTCATCGCGCCTTGGACTCGGCATCCACAGGCTCGGCCTTTTCGGCAATTACTTTTGGCAAAAGGTCTAGATCGAGCACATTACCCCGTAATCCAATAGATGAAGCGAAAAGTCCGACCGCAGCGGCGAGTTTGGGTCATTTGGCACCGATATGTCCGGGGGCCTTACTACTCAATTTCTAGCCTATCGCACAACTGAGGAAGCCGACGAGACCGCTTCCCCGTAGAATGAAGTTTATTGAAGAGGAACAGCCGTTCAGTTCACTTTGCGATATAGTGCGCTCTTGTTGATCTCGATAGTGCAGTTCGATTTCACGTCGAAACTGAATTCCTTCATGAGTTTTTCAGCAATGGCTTGGGCCTCCGCGGAACTTTCACCGCCCTTCGCCTCTAGAGCGGCGTATTTCCCGTGCATTACTTTCAACTTATTGTAGGCGTTTGGAGTGTCGAAGTTTCTGATGCGTTCCTTTTTATCATCAACCACCTTCACCAAGGATGAATGCATGGGGATAAAAATGTAATCCGCAGAGATGTTGTAACCGTAGAGTTTTAGCATCATATCTGCATTCTCTTTCAGTTTCTTTTCAAGGGTCTCGGTTTTTTGGGTATCTTCCTCGGTCTTGTCCGCCTGCTCTTTGAGTTTTTTGAGACTTGCCCGCTGATTCGCAATGAGCTGGAGGTTATTAGCGAACTGGCGATTCGGTTCCAGGCCCTCGATAATAACCAATAATTCAAACGATCCGTCATTTCTTACTATTCTGGGAGCTAAGATGAAAGAATTGTCATGCTCTTCAGATTTTGCAGATGCCTCTAAACTAACGACATCTTTGTTTTCTTTGTTATCTTTGTTATCGCAGGATGAAAGCGGAAGGAGTGCTACTGACGACAGAAAGAGGGCTAAAAATTTTGAGTGCATTTTGTCGTTAAGAAATTGATTTTTCAGTAGCTAATGAGTTCCACGGCCATGCGCTTGATGCGCCTCCAGTACATTCACATTTAGTGCCAGTCAGAAAAAAGCCAGCTTAACCGTTCTCCGCATCAAGATTTTTCGAAACTGTTCAGTATCTAGAGCAGTTCGTTACGGATTGTTGATTACGACATCTCCAGCAGCGGAATACCCAGTTGCTCAGGAAGGGCAATACGTGGACGATCTGTCAAAATCTCAGGGTCACCGTAAGTGATCAGCACTGTGTGTTCAAAGTGAGCGGAAGGCTTGCGATCTGCGGTAATGACCGTCCATCCATCTTCAAGGATACGAACCTCTGCTGTCCCAGCATTGATCATGGGCTCGATCGCTAAAGTCATACCCGGCATTAATGTTGGAGAATGACCACGTGGGCGAAAGTTTGGAACTTGGGGCTCTTCATGAAGTTTACGCCCCACTCCATGACCCACGAATTCGCGCACGATCGTGAATCCAAATGGCTCAGCATATTCAGCAACCGATCCGCAGAGATCAGCTAATTTCCGGCCCGCACGCGCGCGCGAAATTGCTTCGTAGAGAGATTGCTCAGTAACCGCGAGCAGACGTTTGGTTTCGAGAGGAATTTCTCCACAAGCCACTGTAGTTGCATTGTCTCCAATGAATCCACTTTTAATAATCCCTACATCGATTTTGACGATATCACCCGGCTGAATGCGCCGTGGCCCACCGATTCCATGAACCACTTCTTCGTTAATCGAAATACAAATCTGCCCGACAAATCCGCGGTAACCCAAAAAGGCGCTACGGCAATCATTCTTAACCATCAGATCAGCAGCAAGTTGATCGATCTCTTTCGTTGTTACGCCGGGTCTCACCTCTGCAACTAATTGCTGCAAAATATGCGAAGCGATTTTTCCTGATTCGCGCATGCGATCGATTTCTTTAGGCGACTTAATTGGGATACGAATACGCATGATGGGAAATGTTAGGAAATAGATACGATGTGCGAGAGAATCTCTGCGGAGATAGCTTCCCGAGTGCCTTTGGCTGAAAACGAAAATAACTGATCAGCTTGGCGGTAAAAGTCGATCACAGGAAGCGTGTAAGCGATGTATTCCGCATGACGATTTTTAAAGTTTTCTTCGTCATCATCACGACGAGCCATGGCGATGCCGCCACAGGTCGGACAGAATATTGCATCTCGTAGTTCATCTGTCTTTCCTGACCAACGACAATCCGGACATTCAACCCGACTACGAATTCGAGAAACCAAATCCTCATAAGGCGCAGTCAGTGCAACTGCTAGATCGAGTTTCTTACCGCGTGCACTCAACCATGTATCTAAATACTTTGCCTGTCCGAGACTACGTGGATATCCATCTAACACCCAACCATTCTTTGGATCATGCCTATCTAACCAATCACCAAGGATAGGCTCCATCAACGCATCCGGCAGGTAGCCACCGCGAGCAAGAATCGGTTCAGCAGCAAGACCGAGTTCACAGCGATTTTCAATTGCTTCACGCAACAGAGCACCCGTGCTCAAATAATTAAGCCCCATCCGCGCAGCAATAGTCCGACCTTGCGTACCTTTTCCTGAAGCGGGCGGACCTAGAAGAACAATTCTCATCGGCTCAAGACTCAGGAAGAGGCAATTGAAGTGCGATCCGTCGTAACGGTGACCGCCAGATCAACCCTGGGTTGAAGTGTAGATATAAGCAGTCGCAGCGATCACAACGATAATGGCGATGGCAGTCCAAAGATAAACAAGCGTGTTGCGTGGTGCAGAGTTACCTGTGTTTCCAAGGCGATCGTAACGACCTTTGATTTTCCCTTTTCTTAGGAAACCATCGTAATGCTTTTGAATAAGGTGAGTTTCCACCTGACGCATCACATCAAGCACCACACCCACCATAATCAGCAACGAAGTTCCACCGCAGAATTGAAGAATGAGAGTCGACGGAGGCAAATTGACAAGCTTGCCTGTAAGAGCTGGAAGGAAAAACAATCCAGCTAGGAAGATTGCACCGGCAAAAGTGAGACGGGTCATCGTGAAATCCAAGAATTCAGCAGTCGGTTTACCCGGACGAACACCCGGAATATAGCCGCCATTACGCTTCAAGTCCTCAGAGATTTGTGAAGGTTGGAACATCATTGCGACCCAGAAATAGGAGAACAGGAAGATTCCGACCCCGCCGAGGATGTAATACCAAGTACCTCCGCCGACTAACTCACTATAAAGTGAATTTGCCCAACCTTGATCTTTGAAAAACCACTGCAACATCATCGGCGGCAGAGAAAGTACTGCGGTGGCAAAAATGATCGGCATCACACCTGCATAATTGACTTTGAGAGGCAGGTATTGGGTTTGACCACCAAATTGCTTACGGCCAATAACACGCTTTGCATATTGCACCGCAATACGGCGCTGAGCTTGAGTGATGGCGATTGTCGCCGCGATCACCGTGAGTAAAAGCACGATCATAACAACCATCATTGCAGCTCTCCAAGGATCGCCATCTGTGAAGAACTTCCATGCTTGGATCAATGCGCCTGGAAGCGAGGAAATGATGTTTACAGTAATGATAATGGAAATTCCGTTACCAATGCCTTTTTCGGTAATCTGGTCACCCAACCACATCAACAATACCGTACCTGAAACGAGCGTCAGCATCGTCAGAAGGACCCAGTTAAAGGATGGATTTAGCACAAGGTCTCTGCCGACCTTCTCGATGCCTTGTAGGTAAGGGATGTTTTCAGGACGAATAAGAGATTCTGCAACAAAGTATGCCTGAACAATCGCAATCACGATGGTGATATAGCGAGTGTATTGAGTGATCTTCTGGCGACCACCGTCTTCACGAGCGAGCTTCGAAAATTTTGGGACAATGGCCGTCATCAACTGCACCATGATCGATGCGGAAATGTAAGGCATGATGCCGAGAGCGAACAAACCAGCTTGGGTCAAGCCGCCACCGGAGAACACTTGGAGAATTGCAGTGATACCACCTGCATCCGTAGGACTTTTCTTCGCGAGCGTATCGAGCCATTCTTTGATTACAGTCGCATCAACTCCGGGAAGAGTAATATGCACACCGAGACGAACGATGACAATAATGGCGAGAGTGAAAAGAATCCTATCGCGGAGTTCCGGGATATTCCAGGTGTTCTTGAAGGCAGAGATCATGATATTTGAAAAACTTCAGAGTATAAATGTTTGATTCGGTTCTAGCTAGTGATTCGCTTTCGGAAAAATGGCTGGCGATGCTTGCTTTTGATAACACGGAGAGGAAGCGCATGGCTTCCTCTCCTAAATCAGTGTTACTGACGGTTAATCCGCCAGGCTTTGAGCTTACGATTTGGGAGTAGGATCAACAATGCTACCACCGGCTTTCTCGATTTTAGCCTTCGCGGTTGCGCTGACTTTATCGAAAGTAACGGTGAAAGATTTCTCTACTTCGCCATCACCGAGAAGCTTGATCTTGTCACAAGGACCATTGACCAAGCCAACTTCGCGGAGGGCTTTTTCATCGATAGTTGCACCTGCATCAAAGCGATCATCAAGATCACCCACATTGACGACAATGAACTTATCGCGGAAATCGTAGTTATTGAAACCACGCTTAGGAAGACGACGATGAAGTGGCATTTGGCCACCTTCGAAACCAACACGAGTGCCGGATCCAGAGCGTGCCTTCTGTCCTTTGTTGCCTTTACCGGCAGTTTTACCCTGTCCAGAGCTTTCACCAGCACCGAGACGTTTGACGCGATGTTTGGCTCCTGGATTTGGCTTGAGATTATGAAGTTCCATATGATTAATTTGGTTAGATCTGTCGGATTTGTCTGATCGGATCGATCCGACAGATCAGTTAGATTAGATTGCCTTTTCCTTTTGCTTTTTGCCGCGGGAACCGAGAATTTGCTCACGGGTGCGGACGGATGAAAGGGCTTTGAGGGTAGCTTTGACAACGTTGGCGTGGTTAGATGAACCCATCGATTTTGCAAGTACGTCGCGGATACCGACAGCTTCGCAAACGGCGCGGACACCACCACCTGCGATGATTCCCGTTCCGGGAGATGCTGGTTTGAGGAGAACTTTACCACCACCGAACTCGGCGTAGATTTCGTGAGGAATCGTTCCATCGACGATGCTCATAGGCTTAAGAACCTTACGAGCCGCTTCGCTGGCTTTTTTGATCGCATCTGCCACTTCGTTGGCTTTACCGAAACCAAGACCGACTTTGCCGAGCTTGTTTCCACAAACCACAAGGGCGGAGAAGGAGAAACGACGTCCACCTTTAACCACTTTGGCACAACGGTTGATGAAGACAACTTTCTCAGAGAGTTCATTACCTTCAGCATCAGTCAATGCTTGACGCTCTTCACGGCGTGGGCCGCCACGGCCACCACGACCTTGACCACCGCCTTGACCACCGCCTTGACCACCGCCTTGGCCACCGCCACCAAAACCACCGCGACCTTGGCCGCCGCCTTGATAGCCAGCGCGTGACTGCGGAGCTTCAGTAGCCGTTGGGGAAACGCTAGGAGTGTTCAATGGGTTTGGGATGTCGGCTGCCGCTGGGACTTCCGATGCTGCGGAGCTTTCGTTTTCTGGAGTATTTGCCATGTGATGTGAGAATTAGAATTTAAGTCCGGCTTCGCGGGCTGCGTCGGCAAGTGCTTTCACCTTACCATGATAGAGATGACCGCCGCGGTCAAAAACCACGTCCGAGATGTTGATGGATTTGGCGCGTTCTGCGATCAACTGGCCGACCTTCTGGGCGGAAGCGATGTTGGCGGCATTGCCTTCGAAGCTCTTGTCCATGGTGGAAGCGGCGGCGATGGTGCGGCCTGCTGAATCGTCGATCAACTGCACGTAGACATGTTGGTTCGAGAAGTGGACAGCGAGGCGAGGGCGCTCGGCAGTGCCGACCACCTTGCGGCGAATACGGCTGTGGATCCGTTGGCGGATAGTTTTGCGTTGGATAGTGCTCATTAAACAGAAATGGTTTATGGTTATTTGCCGACGCTTTTACCTTCCTTACGGCGGACTTTTTCATCGGCATAACGAACGCCTTTGCCTTTGTAAGGCTCTGGCGGATAGAAGCCGCGAACTTCGGCAGCGAACTGACCGACGAGTTGTTTATCGATACCCTCAACCTTGATCTTGGTGTTTTCGTTGACCGTAACAGTCAAACCAGAAGGGATGGGGTGAAGAAGTGGATGGGAACGGCCAAGGGAGAGATCGAGATCTTTTCCTTTAACAGCTGCACGCAGACCGACGCCGTGAATTTCAAGATCTTTGGAGAATCCAGTGGAAACGCCGGTGATCATGTTGTTGACGATACTGCGAACTGTGCCGTGAAGGGCGCGTTGTTCACGTTGCTCGGTAGCACGCGAGACGACAACCGTGCCGCCTTCAGATTTGAGGGAGATTCCTGCGGGAACCGCGAAGTCGAGTTTGCCTTTTGGGCCTTCGACAAGAACGGTGTTGCCTTCAACTTTGACGGCAACCTTTTCAGGAAGAGAGATTGGTTTGAGTCCGACTCGTGACATAATAGTTGATAGTTCGAGTTTTAGGATTACCAGATATTGGCGAGGATTTCTCCGCCGAGTTTCTGACGTTTTGCGGATGCGCCGGACATGACGCCTTTCGAGGTCGAAAGGATAGAGATGCCGAGGCCGGACAATACGCGTGGGATTTCCTGAGAACCGACGTAATGGCGGCGGCCAGGTTTTGAAACGCGTTTGAGATCAGTGAGGACGGGGCGACCATCGACAAACTTCGGGCTGAGTTTGAGCTCAGTGCGTTCGCCAGTTACGACTTCGTATTTCCATAAGTACCCCTCTTGTTTAAGAATCTCGGCGATGTCTGCTTTGATTTTGGAGTAAGGGGCGGTGAATTCTTCGTTGCCTGCACGAGCCGCGTTTTTGAAGCGGGTGAGGAAGTCGGAGATAGGGTCTGTGAGAACTGCCATAATATTGGTTTCCTTTAAAATCTACTGGGGTTATGCGGTGGCAAGATCAGCTTCTTCAGCTTTCTTAATGTCGCGGAATGGCATGCCGAGCTCGATGAGGAGTTCGCGGCCTTCTGCGTCGGTGTTAGCGGAAGTCACGAAGATCAAATCGAAGCCGATCTGGCGTTTGACTTGGTCGATTTCGATTTCCGGGAAGATCGTTTGATCGGAAATCCCGCAGGCATAGTTGCCACGTCCGTCGAAGGACTTTGAGGAAATCCCGCGGAAGTCGCGAATGTTAGGGGCGGTGATGTTGATGAAGCGATGAAGGAATTCCCACATCTGAGTGCCGCGGAGAGTGACGCGTGCGCCGAGAGCTTCACCCTCACGAAGTTTGAAGTTAGCGACAGCCTTTTTCGAGAAAGTGATCGAAGGCTTTTGGCCGGTGATTTTCGAAATCTCTGTGACGGCATCGTCAACTGCGACCTTACGGTCTGGAGCTTTTCCCATACAGGAGGTGACGACGATTTTTTCAAGTTTAGGGACTTGATGCGGGTTGGTGTAACCGAGCTTGGATTTCAAGTTCGGCACAACCTTGTCTTTGTAGTGTTGCAGTAGTGCTGGTGTACTCATTTTGTTTTAGCGGGTCAGCGCGTGGTTTGTGTTAACGCTTAAGCGCGGGCGGCCTCCTTGCGGTGGCTTAGCCCAGTTTCTTTACATTGGAAATATGGACGGGTGCATTGACGGTTTTGATGCCGCCATCTGGATCCGCTTCGGAACGACGAACTGCCTTTTGGACAGTGCGACCACCTTCGACAACGACTTGGCCTTTGACCGCATTGACACTAAGGACAGTGCCTTTTTTGCCTTTGTGGTTACCGGAGATGATTTCGACTTGGTCGCCTTTTTTGACGTGTGTCTTGATGCTGCTCATGAAAATAGGAACGTTAGATTTGAATTAGAGAACCTCGGGTGCGAGGGAGACGATTTTCATGAATTGTTTTTCACGAAGTTCACGAGCCACTGGTCCGAAGATACGAGTGCCGCGTGGGTTATTGTCTTTGTCAATGATGACAATAGCATTGGAATCGAAGCGAAGAATCGAGCCATCCGGACGACGGACAGGAAATGCGGTGCGAACGACGACGGCTTTCACAACGCTGCCTTTTTTGACGGAAGCGGTTGGAATGGAATCGCGGATGTGAGCGGTGATGATGTCACCGATACGGGCGGAGCGGCTGCGTTTGCCGAGAACTCCGATCATTTTTGCTGTGCGTGCACCGGTGTTATCAGCAACGGAGAGCTTGGTTTCCATCTGGATCATAATTTTATTGGGTAAAAGCTAAAAAAACTGAAAATCTAAAATGCTGAAATGAATGAGCTATTATGTGAAAAATTTCAGATTTTTAGCATATCAGCGTTTATTTGTTAGTGAGTGAGGATTTCTGCAAGTGCCCAACGCTTAAGTTTGGATACAGGCTTGGTTTCGATGATACGAACGCGGTCGCCGATGGCGGCCTCGCTTTTTTCGTCATGCACGTAGTATTTCTTGGAGCGCTTAACGATCTTGTTAAATTTTGGGTGAGGAACGCGGGCAACGTGTTCGACGACGATGGTTTTTTCCATTTTGTTAGAAATAACGACACCGACGCGAGTTTTGCGTTTGTGAACTGCCGTTGTGGCTTCCTGGGATGATTCGCTCATAATGATGGATCGGTTGAAATTGGTAGGCGGAAAGCTAACAGCTTATGCTTTCTCGGTAGTGATAGTAAGGATTTGTGCGATCTCACGACGCACTTGTTTGAAGCGAGCTGAGTTTTCAAGAGTTCCAGCTGCGCGTTGGAGGCGCAGGTTCATGGATTCTTGTTTGAGATCACGAAGGCGTTTGAAGCGTTCGTCAGCTGAGAGTTCGCGGATGTCTTTGGCTTTAGAAGTGGCCATGGTGTTTATCGGTATAAAAGTTATTGGTGCGGATTACGAGTCACGAGACGGGTGCGGAAACCGAGCTTGTAAGAAGCAAGGCGCATCGCTTCGCGTGCGGAGGATTCTGGAACGCCGGCAACTTCGAAAAGCATGTTACCAGGGCGGATAACGGCTACCCAGGTATCAACGGCGCCTTTACCTTTACCCATCCGTGTTTCAGGGGGACGGCGGGTGATGGATTTGTGAGGGAAAATCCGGATAAAGACTTTGCCTTTACGTTTCAGTGAACGGTTGATCGCAACACGGCAGGCTTCGATTTGGCGGGTGGTGAGCCAACCGCGCTCGAGAGTTTGGAGTCCGAAGTCACCGAAGGCGACGGTAGTTCCGGTCTGGGCATTACCGGCGCGTGATCCGCGGTGACTTTTGCGGAACTTGGTTCTTTTGGGCATCAAAGGCATGGCTTATTTCTCCTTGTGAAAGTTATGTTTAAATTGATTGCTTGTTAGGCTTTAGATTATTGAGCTGCAGGGGCTGCTCCTTGTGAGCGGTTATCAGGACGTCCACCGCCTTGACGGCGGTCACCACCACGGTCACCACGATTATTATTGCGGTTACCACGATCGCCACGATCGCCACGATCGCCACGGTCATTGCGCTCAGGAGCTTGACGACCGTCATCTTCTTTTTTGTTGACCCAGCATTTCACACCGATGATTCCGTAAACGGTGCGAGCTTCAGCGAAGCCGTAGTCGAGAGGAACGCGAAGAGTTTGGAGAGGCACTTTGCCTTCGCGATAGCTTTCTGCACGTGCGATGTCAGCGCCACCGAGACGGCCTGCGCAACGAACGCGAATTCCTTCTGCACCAAATTCCATGGCGGTCTGGATAGAACGTTTCATGGCACGACGGAAAGCGATACGACGCTCAAGTTGGATCGCGATTTGCTCGGCGACAAGTTGCGCATCGAGTTCAGGCTTACGAATTTCGAGGATGTCGAGTTTGACTTGGGAGTCTTTGCAGATCTTTTGGATCTGGGCAGTCATGACTTCGATCTCTTTTCCTTGGCGACCGATGATCAAGCCTGGACGTGAAGAGTGGAGAGTGACGCGGACGCTATTCCATGCACGCTCGATGATAACGCGAGCTAGACCTGCATTTACTAATTTAGCTTTGAAGTATGCGCGGATAGCGAGGTCTTCGTGGAGCTTAGTGGTGTAGTCTTTGCCTGAGGCATACCATTTGGAACGCCAGTCTTTATTGACAGCGAGACGGAAGGCGATCGGATTTACTTTTTGGCCCATGGTGTTAGGTGGAGATTGTTGAGTTGGATGAATTATGCGTTGGCGGCCGCGCCAGTAGCTGCGGTTTCTTCGGCGGCGGGTTCGGCGGTTGGTCCGGTATCGGATTTCTTAGCTGCTTCTTTTTTAGGAGCGCGCTTTTTCTTTTCCGGAGCTGCACCGACGAGGGTGATGGAGATGTGAGAGGTGCGTTTGAGGATGGCACCTGCGGAGCCTTTAGCACGTGGCATGAAACGGCGCAGAGTTGGTCCGGCACCGATGACTGCTTGCTTGATGATAAGAGTGCTGGTTTCGAGTGAGAAATTGTTTTCCGCATCAGCGATGGCAGTCTTCAGGGTCTTCGCAATGAGTTGCGCAGCCTTTTTAGGAGTGAAGGTAAGGATATCGAGGGCGTTCGAAACGGGGAGTCCTTGAATCTCGCGGGCGACGTCGCGCGCTTTTTTAGGCGAGAGACGGACAAATTTAGTGGTGCTGGTGACTTCCATGGTCGGCGGTTTGGTGAGAGTTAGTGAAGCTTAGTTTTGAGTAAGGAGGACGGCAGTATCGCCGAGACGAGGTGTGTGATCTTTAGATTCGAGTTGTTCGACGAATGCTCCGGATATTCCCTTACGGACATCTGCGAGGATGGCCGTTGCATAGGGTTTCTGTCCTTGCATGAGGCGGAAAGTCATTCCGATTTTTGCGCCTTGGGTCTCCCCTAGGTTAAGGACTAGCATTCCAGATTCTTGGTCGAGGCTGACGATCCGTGCCTGCTGGAGATTGCCGGTCCGGATGTCGGGGAGGGGTTTCTGGCTGAGACCGCTGAGAGAGTCAAGCTCTCTCCTAGCTGTTTCTACAAGAACTCTTGCTTCTGGATCCGAGACCACTGCCTGGCGGAGGTAGTCTTGGACAGATACTGAAAGCTTGGCCGAAGCTGCTTCGAGGTTAGCGATGCGCTCATTAGCGATCTGAAGGTCGGCTGCTGCTTGAACCAAGCGATCATCTCCCCCATCGAGAAGGTTCTTACCGAGAGCCTCGAGACGTTCACGAACTTGGGTAAGTTGTTCGCTAGAATTCTTTTCGGCCTGGTTTGCTTCTACGAGAGCGAGGTGCAAAGTGCGGTTCTGCTCTTGGAGTTTGGCGATGCTTGCTTTCAGTTGCTCCGGAGAAACGTTCTCTTGTGCCAGGCACGGCACGGTGATTGCGAGCAACCCGAGGGCAGCAGCAAGGCAACGTGTATGACTGTAGATGAACATTTCTTTGAGTAAGTGTCGTTTGCGAAAGCGGATTATTTCTTACCGATACCACCGTGAGCACGGAAGATACGGGTCGGAGCGAATTCGCCGAGTTTGTGGCCAACCATGTTTTCGGTCACGTAGACAGGGACGAACGTCTTGCCATTGTGGACGGAGAAGTTGTGGCTTACGAAATCTGGAGTGATCATGGATTTGCGTGACCAGGTTTTGATCGGTTTACGATCGGAACCGGCTTCGGCAACGGCATCGATTTTCGCGAGGAGCTTTTGGTCGACAAATGGGCCTTTCTTTAGGGAACGTGGCATATCTAATTTAAGTTGGAGATTCTAAAAGGGATTACTTGGTCTTGTTTTTGTGGCGAGACTCGACGATGAAAACGCTGGTGGTTTTCTTCTTCTTGCGGGTCTTCTGACCTTTGGCGTGACCCCATGGTGAGAGCAAGTGTTGGCGACCACCACCGGACTTGGATTTACCCTCACCACCACCGTTCGGGTGATCCACAGGGTTCATACACATACCGCGGACGGTTGGACGGACACCCTGCCAGCGTGAGCGGCCAGCTTTTCCGGAAACTTCGTTCATGTGGTCGCGGTTACCGACGACCCCGATGGTGCAGAAGCAGGCTTCGTGGAAGCGGCGGATTTCTCCGGAGCGCATTTTAACGAGAGCCCATCCACCGTCACGGTTCGAAAGAACGGCGCTTTGACCAGCGGAACGAGCCACTTTACCACCATTACCTGGAAGGAGCTCGATGTTGTGAATTTCTGTTCCGAGTGGCACTTTGCCGAGTGGCATGGCGTTACCTACTTTTGGAGCAACGTCTGCACCTGCGATCACTTTGTCACCGTCGGTTAAGCCGGCTGGTGCAAGGATGTAGGATTTGACTCCGTCTTTGTATTGAAGAAGAGCGATACGGCAGGTACGGTTCGGATCGTATTCAATGCCTAGCACGGTTGCTTCGACGTTGAGTTTGTTACGTTTGAAATCGACCAAGCGATAGTGACGTTTGTGACCACCACCGATGTGACGGGTTGTGATACGTCCGGTATTATTCCGACCACCTGAGCGTTTAAGCGGGGTGAGAAGGGACTTTTCCGGTTTACTTTTGGTGATTTCGTCGAAAGACGGAAGCTCCTTGTATCGCTCGGATGGTGTGTTGGGCTTGAAAGTTTTAAGTGGCATGACTCGCTGACGTTAAAATTGGTTTCGTTTTGATTCCCACCGTGAGGCGGGGATACTGGCTTAGATGAGGTCAAGGGATTCACCATCCGCGAGGCGGACAATGGCTTTTTTGTAACTCGGGGTACGGCCTTGATCTGAACGGCGCTTACGGCGGACTTTACCGTCGTAATTTGCTGTACGGACTTTAATGACCTTTTTGTTAAAAATGGTCTCAACCGCTTGTTTGATTTCGAGCTTATTGGCGTGACGATCGACTTCGAGAACAACCTCATTATTCTGCTCTTGGAGCAGTGAGGCCTTTTCACTGAGGCGGACGTTTTTGATGACCTGGTAGATGTCGTTCATGGTCGTAAATTTAGATCGTTAGAGGGATTAGGCGGTGCGCTGGGCGAGGGTCGAGACAGCATCACCCACGAGGATGATGATTTTAGCGAGGAGCATCTGCTCAACGTTGATATCGGTAGGAGTTACCAATTGAGCCCAGCCCACGTTGCGAGCGGCTAATTTGGTGGAGTCGTCGAAATTACCAACCAAGAGAACTTTACGATCTGCTGGAGTGATTGCACTGACGGCTGCGATGAAGGATTTGGTTTTACCATCGGCAATTGCAAAAGAAGGAACCGTGAAGAGTTTTTCAGCACGAGTTAGATCACCAAGCACACGGCGAAGTGCGAGTTTGCGGACGGATTTTGGAACGCTTTTCGCATAGGAGCGATTGCGTGGTCCGAAGACGACACCACCACCGACGAAGATCGGAGCGCGTTTATCACCGTGACGGGCATTACCGGTGCCTTTTTGTTTGTAGATTTTCTTGTTGTTACCACTGACTTCACCACGGGTCTTGGTGTGTGCGGTGCCTGAGCGGCGATTTGCGCGATAAGCGGTGATAAGGTCATGGACTGCTTGGCGGCCTTTGTCCTCACCAATGAGGACAAGATTTGCGGCTTCTGCGTCTGCGGCTGTGAATGCTTTTGCTGACATGGCGGAAAGTTTCAATTAAAGGGATGGATTGGACGGATTAGCAGCTTACTTTTTCTTAGCTGCACGGATCGTGAGGTAGGCGCCTTTGGCACCTGGGACGGAACCGGAAACAAGGATGACACCGTCTTCCTCGCGCACGGCGATGACTTTGAGATTTTGCACGGTCGATTTGGTTGTGCCCATGTGACCTGGCATCTTTTGGTTTTTCCAAACGCGGCCTGGAGTAGATCCGGCAGCGATGGCACCAGAACGACGGTGCATCATGTGACCGTGTGCCATTGGCTGACCACCGAAGTTGTGGCGTTTGACAACACCTTGGAAACCGCGACCGATTGTATTGCCGATGACGTCCACGTATTGACCAGCTGTGAAAAGGGCAAGACCCGGATGTTCACTAGGAACCTCGGTGCCGTTTTCGAAACGGAATTCTTGAACGCGGCGTTTTGGAGCAGAGCCTGCTTTTTTGAAGCGTGCGAGGTCTGGTTTGTTAACGCGGAATTCTTTTTGGTCGTCAAAACCAACTTGAACGGCGGTGTAACCGTCGGTTTCAGGAGTTTTGGTTTGTAGGATCGTGTTACCCGTAACGTCGATGACGGTTACAGGAATGCTGGAGCCCGCTTCTTTATCGAAGATACGGGTCATGCCGAGTTTTTTGCCGATGAGTCCAAGTGACATACTAGAAAATGTTAGAGATTAGGAATTGAAGTGAGGAGTTGCTAAGTAAGCAGCTGTTATATGCGGATGGTGATGTCGACACCTGCTGGGAGGTTGAGTTTTTTTAGCTCATCGACAGTGCGTGCGGTTGGATCGACGATGTCGAGAACGCGCTTGTGCGTACGGATTTCGAATTGCTCAGCGGATTTTTTGTTCACGTGAACGGAACGGTTAACGCTAAATTTTTCGATGCGAGTAGGAAGCGGGATAGGACCAGCAACACGAGCGCCGGTGCGCTTTGCGGTCTCCACGATTTCAAGAGCCGAACGATCGATAGCACGATGGTCGAAGGCACGCAGGCGGATCCGAATTTTTTGAGCTGACATGGGATTGAGGTGGTAGTTGGTTGTGAGATGATTGGTAGAGAATTGGGCGAATTAGGCGACGCGATCGATCGCGATTTCCTCGACGATGGAGTTAGGAACTTGTTCGAAGTGAGAAGGGGTCATGGAGTAAGAAGCACGACCTGATGAGAGGGTGCGAACGGCAGTTGAGTAGCCGAACATTTCTTTGAGAGGGACATTGGCGTTAACCACGGAAAAAACACCTGTGGACTCCATGTGCTGGATTTGTCCGCGGCGGCGATTGAGGTCACCCATGACATCGCCTTGATAATCGTCTGGAGTCGTAACTTCGACAGCCATGATGGGTTCGAGAAGGATAGGACCGGCTTTCTTGAAAGCGTCACGCATGGCGAAGATCGCTGCCATGGTGAAGGCATTTTCATTGGAATCCACATCGTGGTAAGAGCCGTCGAGGATATCGACATGGACGTCGATGACTGGGTAGCCAGCGATGACCCCATTGGTGGTCGCTTCACGGCAGCCTTTGATACACGCGTTGATGTATTCTTTCGGGATTGAGCCGCCGATAGTTTTGTTTTCAACCGTGATGCCTTTTGCCGCTTCGTTCGGTTTGATGGAGAGGATAACGTGGCCGTATTGACCGCGGCCTCCTGATTGTTTGATCAGTTTGCCTTCGCCGCCAGCGGCTTTGGTGATGGTCTCACGGTAAGTGATTTGTGGCGCCCCGGTATTGGCATCGACTTTGAATTCGCGTTTGATGCGATCGACGATGATTTCGAGGTGAAGTTCGCCCATTCCGGAAATGATGGTCTGGCCGGTTTCTTCATCGGTCTTGACCATGAAGGTCGGATCTTCATCTGAGAGGCGAGCGAGAGCGAGAGCGAGTTTTTCTTGGTCAGCCTTGGTTCTTGGCTCAACAGCCATAGAGATAACTGGTTCAGGGAAAGTTGGTGGTTCGAGGACGACGTCGTGTCCTTCTGCTGCGAGGGTGTCACCAGTGGTTGCATTTTTGAGGCCAACCATAGCAGCGATGTCGCCAGCGAAGCAGGCATCGATGTCTTTGTGTTCGTCAGCTTGGATGCGGATCAAGCGGCCGATGCGCTCGGATTTACGAGTGCGCGGGTTGTAGACCGTGTCGCCTTTACGGATGACACCGGAGTAGACGCGGAAGAAAACGAGTTTACCAACGAATTTATCTGCCCAGAGTTTGAAGACGAGCGCAGTGAATTTCGCGTTATCGGTGGTTGGGATTTCGATGATATTCGCTTCGTTATCTGGATCCATTCCTTTGGTGAATGGGATATCGAGTGGAGAAGGAAGGTAATCGATGACGGCGTCGAGGAGGTATTGAACGCCTTTGTTTTTGAAAGCGGAGCCGCCTGCGACTGGAATGAGTTTATTGGCGATGGTTGCCCGGCGGATCGCCTGCTTGAGATCAGTGAGGCTGATTTCCTCTTCCATGAGGAATTTCTCACCAAGGATTTCATCGCAATCTGCGGTGGTGGAAACGAGTTCGTCGTAAGCAGCTTTGGCGATCGCTTGTTGATCGGCGTCGAGTTCTTTTACCGTGTAGGTGGAGCCGAATTGATCGTCGTCTGAGTAGTAAACGGCCTTCTGGTTGACCACATCGATCTGACCTTTAAGACTGTCTTCGGCGCCGATCGGGATAAGAATGCGGACGGCGTTTGCACCGAGTTTCTCTTTGATCTGGGCAACAACGCGTTCGAAGTCGGCGCCGGTGCGGTCCATCTTATTAACGAAGACGATACGAGGAACGTTGTATTTGGTAGCTTGGCGCCAAACGGTTTCAGTTTGTGGCTGAACACCGGCGACACCACAGAAAACCACGATAGCACCGTCGAGAACACGGAGGGAACGCTCAACTTCAGCAGTGAAGTCAACGTGTCCTGGAGTGTCGATGATGTTGATGCGGTTTTTCTCTTCGTTGAAAAGTTTGGTAACGTTATCTTCGTTATGCTGCCACCATTCGGTGGTGACGGCTGCGGAGGTGATGGTGATTCCACGCTCACGCTCTTGTTCCATCCAGTCTGTGGTTGCTGCACCGTCGTGAACTTCACCGATTTTATGAATCATACCGGTATAGAAAAGAATCCGCTCAGTGAGAGTGGTCTTCCCTGCGTCGATATGCGCAGCGATCCCGATATTGCGGGTTCGCTCGAGCGTATAAGGACGATCTGGATGATTAGGGTTCAAAACTATAAAATCTAAACTTTAAATCTCAAAAAGAAGAGGAATTAGAAGCGGAAGTGGGCGAAAGCGCGGTTGGCTTGTGCCATTTTGTGAACGTCGTCGCGTTTGCGAACAGCGGCACCTTGGTTGTTGGCTGCGTCTTTGATTTCGTTTGCAAGCGCAACGTGCATTGGGGTGCCTTTGCGGTTACGAGCATAAGTGACGAGCCAGCGCATAGCGAGAGACTCCGAGCGATCTGGATCGACTTCGAGCGGCACTTGATAAGTAGCACCACCTACGCGGCGGGACTTAACTTCAACGCGTGGTTTGGAGTTTTCAACGGCACGGGTGATAACCTCGAGAGGGTCAACCGTATCGGTTCCTTCGTTGGCGCGATCGATTGCAGCGTAAACGATGCGTTGAGCGAGCGAGCGTTTACCGTCCTGCATGACTTTGGTGATGAGGTGGCCGACAACGGGGCTATCGTAACGTGGATCGCGGCGATCCGGCTTAGTGAAGATTCTTTTGCGACGTGGCATAACTTGAAAAGTTTAGGGATTAGGAAAATTACTTCTTTTTGGCTGGAGCGGCGGCGGCACCCGGTTTTGGGCGTTTTGCACCATACTTGGAGCGGGCTTGGCGGCGTTTATCGATACCGAGGGTGTCGAGCGAACCACGAACAATGTGGTAACGGACACCTGGAAGGTCTTTTACACGACCACCGCGAACGAGAACGATCGAGTGTTCTTGGAGGTTGTGACCTTCACCACCGATGTAGGCGATAACTTCAAAGCCATTGGTAAGACGCACTTTGGCGACTTTACGAAGCGCTGAGTTGGGCTTTTTTGGCGTCCGGGTCATCACCTGGAGGCAAACCCCGCGGCGCTGAGGGCAGTTGACGAGAGCAGGCGATTTCGACTTCTCGACTGGAACGTGGCGTCCTTTGCGAACGAGCTGATTAATGGTCGGCATGATTTCCTTCGTGTTTGTGGATTTGTCTTGAAAAGAGTGATTGGGACAAACCGGCACGAAGACGGGGTTTTTATAACCCGCAATCGCTTTTTTCCGGAGCTGCACCCGATAATTTCCCTGTATTGTTGCTGGTTTAAGCTCCTTTTAGAGCCGACCAGCCTCGCTGTGGGGGGCGGGACTTTATTCATCCGAATCAATCTGACAAGACCTTTTTGAGTTTTTTTTGAAAATAAATGATAGTCCAGAAATGACCGTGACGAGTCGGTCAGGAGTTGAGTAGAGCTGCCATTATGATTGGATGCTGCGATGGCATGGGCTAAATATAGTAAATTTGCTTCTTGGAGCACTCAAAATTTATAAACTGGGTGAAATTTGAGATTCATCTGCTAGTTTCCACGCGTGCACAATAATTGGCTTCAAAATTACCTATCTAAACGATTTCGTGCCTTACTGACTGGTGATCCAGAAGGAATCCCCCCGTGGCTTAGCGCTATCCAAGCCAGTAATGATGCTGGGCTTTTCTATCCGGACGAAGCGCCATGGGTAGCACATGCCGACTTGTCCACCCTAGTTGGGGGCATTCGTGCGCTCCTCATGCAGGCCTTGCATCCTGGAAGCCTAACTGGCGTTCGGGATCATTCTCGATACAAGGCAGACCCCTTAGGTAGACTCTCAGGGACGATACGGTGGCTGACTGTAACAACATTTGCATCAACTGCCTCAGCATCTAACGAGGCAGGTCGAGTTAATCGTATGCATGCTAATGTGAGTGGAAAATACAAAGACTCAGAGGGTAAAACCAGCGATTACAGTGCCACTGACCCACATTTATTACGCTGGGTGCATATTGCGTTCATGGAGTCCTTTCTCCGTAGCTTTCAAATCTATTCATCTCAAGATCTTCCGGGAGGCGCCGATGCATATATACGCCTTTGGTCAAAGTCAGTAACCCAATTAGGTCTCACTGAAGTGCCGATGTCCGAGGCTGAAATGCTGATCGACTTAGAGCGATACCAGCCTGAACTTACAGTTACAGATGAAACTCGCGAAGTAATCCGTTGGATAAAAAGCCCTCCCCTTCCTATTTCAGCGCTACCGATCTATGCATTACTCTTTAATGCCGCACTTGCTTCGCTGCCTTATCATTATCGAGAAATGATTGGTTTAGGTCATCCCCGACTTGTGGTTTGGCGGCCGATTACAAAAAGCTTATTGAAAATCATCAGACTAGCTATCGGTCCTGAGAGCCCGATAGAGCAGGCGGGAATCGACCGACTACATAGGGCCGGACTAATGGAAAACGGCAAAGTGATCGCGAAACGCTAAATCATCATAGCTTCGGGCGGCACACACTGGCCAAACATTTGTAGATAAAGTGGTGGCAGGGGGCGGATTTGAACCGCCGACCAAAGGCTTATGAGTCCTCTGCTCTACCACTGAGCTACACTGCCATTATCCTTGATGCCGCCAGAGGCGGGGCGGAAGGAGATGCATCAAGCTACTGGATTTGTCAAACGGAAGATCGCGGAAAGTTCAATTTATCCTTCGCCGGGTGGATTGATGACAAGCACTCGCTCCACACCATTTTTTGAAAACTCATCCCAGTAACGTTTTTCCCAAGAGACGGTGCGAGCACGGCGCTCTTCTTCACTGAGTGCCTCCCATGCCGGAAGTCCGATCGATTTCACTAGATCTCGATCCGAGAGACGGATCGTCAGCTCATCCCAGAAACTCTCGTTGCGAAATTCCTCGTAGCATTCGTGGTAAAACATTTTTTCCTCGATCTCTTTTTTGACACGAAATCGTTTGGTTTCTTCGTCGAATTCAATGATCGCCGCCAAGCCGTTTTGCGCCGCTTTTCCAAGCATCTTACTCTCAAAGTCTTCGTATTCCGAAATTTTCTGATCTGCCGATGGCTTTTGATTCCATGAGGCCACGCTCACCGAAAGGCTGAGCATTTCAACCAAGGTCGCCAATTCCTGTTCAGTAAATCTGATGTGCATCTATATGAAGAAAAGCAGAGAAACCTAACAAAAGAAACATCCAACTTTTATTTACTTGGCGCATACTTATCGATCAGGCGCTGCCAGTAGTCTTTCCAATATTCATCATAATAATCCAAACTAGCGATCTTGATGTGTTCAGAATCTTCGACGACTGGAGCTATGCTTGGATCAAATCTCGCAAGATGGTCTTTTCCTGCACGCTCGCGAGGTGAAACGAAACGCCATTCATTATCGCCGAGAACTTCTTCTAGAAATTTTGAGAAGCCAGGGTCATACTCTTTAATTTGAGCACGAGTGTAGATGTGATTGTGATCATGATCCATCGTCCGGTTTGTATCATACCAGCATTGTACACCCTCAGCAAAATACTCCCATTTGTTTGTCGAGGCGTAACAAGCTTTTTTACCACCAAACATAATCAAGACTTCATCTTTACCAGTTACTTGAACCGCTGAATTCGTTGGTTTTTCGTTTACCAAGATATCTCCTCCATCCAAACATTTTTTGATGAGCTCTGGTGATTGCTGAGGAAATGCTTTCACCAATGCATCTAACAAAAGAACAGGCTTATCCCCTTCTACTCTTTTGAAACGTTGCGCTGCACGCCCATCTTTCCATAAACCTTTTTCCATGGATGCTTTATAGGTTTCTTCCCACTTTTTTTCCAATTCTTCATCAAAACCCGCGCCATGGATGACGTGACCAAACTCATGGATCAGAATGCTTTCAATCTGCATTCCACCCTCGTATTCCATCACGTCTTCTTCGGCAAACAGCACTAAGTAGCGATCATTTATCTTATCGAGGAAGCCACGCTGACGCCAGTTGTAGAAATCCAATTCTTTGCCAACTTTATCCGACTTGAATTGAGGGACGTCTGAAGTCAGCTCATTGTGGCCCAACAAGATGCATAGCACTTTTTTATCACGGATCCGCTGAGCAATCGCGGGTTTGATATCCGACATCATTTTGTCGAACAGATATGCAGCCTCAAGATGTGTGACATCTGAAACAAACTCAGAAGTTGCGATAAGGATATCCTGCGCAAAAGTGCCTTTTTTGAAAAATGTAGGATCGAGCTTATACTCGCTGCATTGTTGCTCAGTCAGTGGCTTAACCTCAAAAGCCGATGCCAGACTGATCGTAGCGATAGCGAGTATCGTGATTCGAGATAGTTTTCTGAGTTGATAAAAATTCATAAGTCGGAATCAAGCACCCCATGCTGCGCCACTCAAGCGTACTTTTATTTTCCGCCACAGGACTTGGACTACTGGAATCATTCCCAACTTTTACGCTGAAGATTGATACTCGGAGCGATGGGTGACTACTGGGAATTTCCTTTCATTCATTATCCACCTTGAATGCTAGGAATTTGCTTTTTCGCTTAGCGCGGAGAATACACTGGAGAACCGGACTAGGAAGGGCAAAAGGGAGTTGACTTGAGGTTGAACGGAGACTCGCCGTGAGATTAATAATTCTTCATTCAAAGAAGTTATCTCCAAGCCCATAGTAGTATCATGCGATGAATGAATTGACTCCGCTTCGCTCCACCCAAGCAGACGGGACATCGTTATAATTTTGGAATTCGCTAATGCTCACAAGGCATTGACGATTGATGAATAACGATTTTTGAATCGGAAGAATCTCCTACCCTAAAATCCCCTTCACAACATGTGCAAGCTCAACTCCGGTGGGTTTGTGGTTGAGGCCTTGGAAGCGGAAGGTGAAGCGGTTGTGATCCATGCCGAGGCAGTGGAGGATGGTCGCATTGAGGTCGCGGATGTGGACGGGGTTTTCGACAATGTTGTAGGAGTAATCATCGGTCGCGCCGTAGCTGACGCCACCCTTAACTCCACCGCCGGCGACCCATGTGCTGAAACAGCGGCCATGATGATCACGTCCAGTTCCAATTTTTCCTTGGCTGTATACCGTACGTCCAAATTCACCGCCCCAGACGACTAACGTATCTTCTAACAATCCGCGTTGTTTGAGATCGGTGATGAGAGCTGCGGTTGGCTGATCGGTATCACGACACTGGTTCGCGAGGTGATTAGAGAGATTATCGTGTTGATCCCAACCACGATGAAAAAGCTGGGTAAAGCGCACACCACGCTCAGCCATGCGACGAGAGAGTATGCAGTTATAAGCAAAAGTGCCGGGGACGCGCGATTCTGGACCGTAGAGATCAAATACCCAGTCCGGCTCGTCGGAAAGATCCGAAAGCTCCGGCGCGGAGGTCTGCATACGGAACGCCATCTCGTATTGACTGATGCGTGTTAAAATTTCTGGATCCGCCATCTCATCATGGCGGATATGATTGAGTGCTGCTAGATCATCGAGCATAGCGCGTCGATCTGGACGATTCATCCCAGCAGGATCGTTGAGATAAAGGACTGGATCTTTTCCACTGCGGAACTGGACGCCTTGGTGGTTCGAGGGCAGGAAACCGCTGCCCCAGAGGCGGGAGAAAATCGGCTGATCCGGGTTCTTGCCGCTGCCCTGGGAAACAAGGACGACGTAAGCGGGCAGGTTCTCGTTCATGCTGCCAAGGCCGTAGGAAACCCACGAGCCCATGCTGGGGGAGCCGGGGAACTGCGAGCCGGTGTTGATGAAGGTGATGCCGGGGTCGTGGTTGATGGCCTCGGTATGCATGGAGCGGATTACGGCGATATCATCGGCCACGCCCGAGGTGTAGGGCAGGAGGTCGCTGATCCACTGGCCACTGGCGCCGCGCTGCTTGAACTCGGCCAGGCTCTTGCAGACGGGAAAATTTTTCTGACCGGAGGTCATGCCTGTGAGGCGCTGGCCCTGTCGGACGGAATCGGGGAGATCCTGACCGTGGACTTTTTCCAGGTGTGGCTTGTAGTCGAAGAGATCGATGTGGGATGGACCGCCAGATTGGAAAAGGTAGATGACGCGCTTCGCCTTTGGGGCGAAATGGGAGGGTGTGGAAATGCCGCCGCCGCCGACCAGCGATTTCGCATCGGCGGCAAGAAGTGAGCGGGCGGCCATCGCGCCGATGCCGAGACCAGTGAGGCCGAGGAAACTGCGGCGGGAGAGGGCGTTGCTGTATTGTTCGATGGGGTTCATGGGCGGCGGTGTTGTGTGGGGACAGGATGTCCCCGCGACAGACTGGGACTGCAAGTCCCAGCCACGTGGTTCAGGGGCGGTTGATGAATTCGTCGAGGTTGATAAGGGTGGAGCCGAGGACGGCGTAGGCGGCTTGCTCGGGGGTGCCGGCGAGAGCTTTCGCGTCGGCTTCCTTTTTCGCGTAGCGCTCAAGGTGGCGGGCGAGGGACTTTTCCAACACTGCCAGTTCACGTGATTCCGGTGCGCGCCCGGTGGCGAGGCGGAAACCGTAGTTGAGGCGGGAGCTTGCCGAGGGGCCGCCCTCCTGGATCATGCGGTTTCCGAGGGCCACTCCCGCCGCGACGAACTGCGGTTCGTTCATCACGACCAGCGCCTGTAGGGGCGTGTTGGTCGCGCCGCGCACGACGGAGCAGGTCTCGCGGGTAGGGGCATCGAAGAGAGCCATCACTGGCGGCGGCGAAGTGCGCTTCCAGAACGAGTAGAGGCTGCGGCGGTGGATTGATTCCCCGAGTCCCGAAATGAACATTTGCGCTGTGAAAGCATTCCCCTCATAGCCGAAGTGGCTGATCTCGCGCCAGAGATCCGGCTGCGGGGGATGGACTCCGGGGCCGCCGATGGCTGGGTTGAGCAGGCCGCTGACGGCGAGCGCCTTGTCGCGAATGATCTCGGCGGGGAGGCGGACACGGGGCGAGCGGGCGAGGAGTTCGTTGCGCGGGTCTTTCTCCAGATGCTCCTGCGTAGAGGCGGCGGAGCGGCGGTAGGTTTCCGAGGTGAGGATCGTGCGCAGCAGGTGTCGCATGTCCCAGCCGTTTTCCGTGAAATCCACGGCCAGCCAATCGAGCAGTTCCGGATGGGTGGGCCATGAGCCTTGGTTTCCGAAATCCCCGGCGGTCTCCACGATACCGCGTCCGAAGATCATCTGCCACATGCGGTTCACGGCCACGCGTGCCGTGAGCGGATGGTCGGGGCGCGTGATCCAGCGGGCGAGATCGAGACGGGTGGGGCTGGCATTTGCTCCGAGCGGCGGCAATACAGCAAGGACTCCAGGGGTCACTTCCTCACCGGGTTGGTCGTAAGCGCCGCGGATGAGGATGTGGGTTTTGCGCAGGTCCGGCTTGTGATCCATCACCATCACCGAGGTGTGGCCGCGATCCAGATCGCGTTTGAGCACCTTGATCTCCTCGTTGGCGGTCTTGTTGACTTCGTTTTCGAGGGATTTGCCTTGTTGCTTCACAAATTCCGCCAAATCAGCCGGCGGGTTTGCTTTGAAATGCTCCAGTTCCGCAATGCGCGCCTTGAGCTGCGCCATTCCGCCATCGCCCAGCGGCGATTTGTAATCCATCACTGGCGGCGTGCTGGCGTTGGTGGCACCAAGGCCGGGTTCTGAGGAGGTGTTGAAAAAGGCATACAACTGGTAAAATTCCTTCTGTGAAATGGGGTCATATTTGTGGTCGTGGCACTGGGCGCACTTCATCGTCAGGCCGAGGATGGAGGTGGAGACGGCATCGACCTTGTCGACCGTGTAGTTCACGCGATATTCCTCAGCGATGGTGCCACCCTCGTGGGTGTTCATGCTGTTACGTAGAAATCCTGTGGCAGCAATTTGGTCGGGTGTGGCATTGGGAATCAGATCGCCGCCGATTTGTTCGATCAAGAACTGATCGTAGGGCTGGTTTTTTTGGAAAGCATTGATTACCCAATCCCGCCACGCCCACATGTCGCGGTGATCGTCGATGGAATAACCATGCGTGTCTGAATAGCGTGCAGCATCGAGCCATGGCAGCGCCATGCGTTCAGCAAACTGGGTGGATTCCATCAGGCGATCGATGAGCTGGTTCCAACGATCTGGTGAGGAATCAGCGAGATAGGCGTCGATATCTACGGGAGTTGGAGGCAACCCAGTGAGATCGAGGTATAAGCGGCGAACTATGGTTTCAGGATCGGCGGCAGGGCTAGGCTTGAGTTTTTCATCAGCGAGCCGTTGGTTCACAAAATAATCGATGGGATTCACTCCTGCTTTGAGAGCGGATTTTTTTGGAGCAACAAATGACCAATGTGGTTCATAGATGGCGCCGGCTTTGATCCAGCGTTTGAGGGTATCAATATCTTTCGACGGCATGGCAACCATGTGTGCTTCCGGCGGCGGCATCACCATGTCAGGATCTTTGGAAACAATACGCCGAATGATCTCACTTTTTTCTGGGTCGCCCGGAACAATGGCGGAGATGCCGTCTCGAAGTGCAATAGCTTCCTCACGGATATCGAGGCGCAAATCCCCACCGCGGTGTTTCGGGTCTTGGCTGTGACAGAGGAAACAATTTTCCGAGAGAATAGGACGAATATCGCGATTAAAAAGCGGCACATCATCTGACGCCGCGAAGCCAACACTCCATAATAAAAGGATGAATTGTGGGATTTTTGTCAAAATTCGCATATGAAAACACGTCTTAAATAATAAAAACGTAAATGATATTAGGATACTTTCACTAAAATGCCAGATTTATAATGATTCTTAGAGTTCCAGAATCATTTACGACATGAACACTGAAATAAAAAAATTATTTGATTGGTTTGATCTTTGCAAATCTAGCTCGAATTTCATCAAGCGTTCCAATTGTGAGATAGATATGATAATCAACCACGGTTCCTTTTTCTAATTGAAGTGTTCGGATGGGTGCGACGTAGGAACAAGCCGATCCATTCGGACCTGTCGATCCGTTACCAAGATATCTGTAAGTAACGGCTTCATGGGTTCCGGGAGTGTAGATACCGATGCCGTAATTCTTGTCATCCACGTAGGCCAACCAGTTGCCAGTGTATTTGATGTTTTTTGGTTTGAGATCTTCACCAAGAATTTTGGGCGCGTGTTTTACTAATTTTCCATCTATTTCAAACATCAGATGCGGCAGATCGAAATCCACGAACATCGCTGGCATTTCCTGATGCGCTTTGCGCTGCTGTGTTTCTCCCGTGTAATCCATCCGCATACGAACGATTGCAAGGGCGTCCTCGA
>JBILMI010000123.1:0-7179 GCA_044375585.1 Luteolibacter sp. | reverse complement strand
TTGAGGCGGAGCATTTCCTCATAGATTTCGACGGCTTGTTCGATCTCATCGGTTGCATCGTAAAAGATAGCCAGATCGTGCAAAAGCCGCATGAAGTCACGGGCTTCCGTGTGTCCCCAAATTCCATCTTCAGGATCGACCGAAGCGATGAGCTCTGCGTGCAGTTCACGGGCGTGATCGACCCCTTTTTTGAGAAGAGCGACGGCATCTTCATCCGTATCCGCGAGTTCGGAAAGGATCTGCCAAGCACCCAAGCAATAAGGGCTGATCGCGAGTGCCTGTTCAGCGGCATTTTTCAAAACCTTATCACTGGCATCATCGGGCAGAGCGGAGAGGATTTCCTCGGCACGATCGATATCGCTGTAAATTTGAGGATCCATCACGCGTGGTATTCCTGAATGCTTTTCACCGTGAGCTCGGATTCCTTGAGTGAGCGGATGGCTTTTACGGCGGCTTCAGCGGCGGCCATGTTGGTGGCGTAAGAAATTTTCTGAGCGATGGCGGTGGAGCGGATCAGGATTTCATCGGCGCGGGACTCGTGAGTCGCTGGGGTGTTGATGAGGAAATGGATCTCGTTGTTTTTCATCATGTCGATGACGTTAGGGCGAGCTTGCTCGAGGACTTTGTAAACTCGGTCAGCGGGGATGCCGGCTTCGGCGAGTTTGGCAAGGGTGCCGCCGGTGGAGACGATCTTGAAACCGAGCTCGTGGAGGCTGCGTGCGACGTCGATGGCGCGCTCTTTATCGCGATCCGCGACCGAGAAGAAAACAGTGCCTTCTTTCGGAAGCGGGTTGAAGGCAGAGATCTGAGATTTGGCGTAGGCCATGCCCCAATCTTTATCGATGCCCATGACCTCGCCTGTGGATTTCATTTCAGGGCCGAGCACGATATCGATGCCAGGAAAGCGGTTCCATGGGAATACGGCTTCTTTGACGGAGATATGGCTGGGGATGATGGTTTCGGTGTAGCCCATATCTACGAGTTTTTCTCCGACCATGATTTTGGCAGCGAGTTTGGCGAGGGAGACGCCGGTGGCTTTCGAGACAAACGGCACAGTGCGGGAAGCGCGAGGGTTGACCTCGATGACGTAGAGTTCTTCGTCTTTCACAGCGAACTGGATGTTCATCAAGCCTCTTACCTGCAACTCACGTGCGAGGTCTTTAGCGGCTTTTTCGATTTGAGCTTTGATGTCGTCCGAGATCGAGAAGGCGGGAATGACGCAAGCGGAGTCGCCAGAGTGGATGCCGGCTTGCTCGATGTGCTGCATGATTGCGCCGACGACGGAGGTATCTCCATCGCTGATGCAATCGACATCGATTTCCGTGGCCTTATCGAGGAAACGATCGACAAGAACCGGGCGCTCTGGAGAAGCGGTGACCGCTTCGCGCATGTAGGTGGAGAGTTCGGAGTCGCAATAAACGATCATCATCGCGCGGCCGCCGAGAACGAAGGACGGCCTGACGAGAACTGGGTAACCGATACGATTCGCGACGGCGATGGCTTCCGCTTCATTGGTGGCGGTGCCCGCTTCGGCTTGTTTGAGATGGAGCTTATCTAACAGGGCAGAGAAAAACTTGCGGTCTTCTGCGAGCTCGATCGATTTTGGTGAAGTTCCAATGATGGGAACGCCATGACGTTCGAGATCGGCAGCGAGGTTGAGGGGAGTTTGTCCACCAAACTGAACGATCACGCCGTGAGGTTTTTCTTGATCGCAGATATTGAGGACGTCTTCGAGTGTTAGAGGCTCGAAGAAAAGTTTATCTGAGGTATCGTAGTCGGTGGAGACGGTCTCAGGGTTTGAGTTCACCATGATGGTCTCGTAGCCGAGTTCTTTGAGAGCGAAGGCGGCATGGACGCAGCAATAGTCAAACTCGATGCCTTGACCGATTCTGTTAGGTCCGCCACCGAGGATGATGATTTTCTTTTTATCCGATTGGCGTGCTTCGTTTTCATCTCCGTAGGTGGAGTAGAAATACGGAGTGTAGGCTTCGAACTCAGCAGCGCAGGTATCGACGAGGCGATAGGTTGGGATGATGCCGTGTTTTTTGCGGAGTGCGCGGACTTCGTCTTCGGAAGTGCCTTTGGCTTTCGCGATCTGGCGATCCGAGAAACCGAGTTTCTTGGCTTGTTTGAGATCGAGGTTGGCGAGGTCTTGGCCTTCTTTGGCGATTTGTTCAAGATGGCGCAGAAACCATGGATCGATCGCAGTAGCGGCGTGAACTTCATCGAGCGTCCAGCCATTCACGAAGGCAGTTTGCAGCCAGAAAATCCGTTCTGCGTTGGGGATTTGGAGCTTGCGAGTGATTTCGTCTTTGGTTGGCGATTTCGCGTCTTTGTTATCGAAGCCAAAGCCCCAGCGTCCGGTTTCAAGGGAGCGTAAGCATTTCTGCATGGACTCTTTAAAAGTGCGGCCGATGGACATCGCCTCGCCGACCGACTTCATGGAAGTGGTTAGCACGGGATTTGCAGTAGGAAACTTTTCGAATGTGAAACGTGGAATCTTAGTGACCACGTAGTCGATGGTTGGTTCGAACGATGCTGGGGTGACGCGGGTGATGTCGTTGGGGAGTTCATCGAGCGTGTAACCGACAGCGAGTTTAGCAGCAATTTTTGCGATGGGGAATCCGGTGGCTTTGGAGGCGAGTGCGGAAGAACGAGAAACACGCGGGTTCATCTCGATGACGATCATGCGTCCGGTTTTTGGATCGGTGGCGAACTGGATGTTAGAGCCACCGGTTTCGACGCCGATCTCGCGGATTACGGCGAACGAAGCGTCGCGCATGATTTGGTATTCGCGATCTGTTAGAGTTTGGATTGGCGCAACGGTGATAGAGTCTCCAGTGTGCACGCCCATGGGATCAAGGTTTTCGATGGAGCAGATGACCACGCAGTTGTCGGCGCGGTCGCGCATGACTTCCATTTCGAATTCTTTCCAGCCGAGCAGGGATTCATCGATGAGAACTTCGGAAACCGGAGAGAGATCGAGGCCGCGGTGAACGATTTCCTCAAATTCTTCTTTGTTGTAGGCGATGCCGCCGCCTTGGCCGCCGAGGGTGAAGGCGGGGCGAACGATGAGTGGCAACGTGCCGATATTTTCAGCAACCTCGCGAGCTTCTTCCATCGTGCGAGCGATTCCGGAGCGCGGCATATCGAGGCCGATTTTTTCCATCGCTTCTTTAAAGAGGTGACGGTCTTCGCCTTTATCGATCGCTTCGGCATTTGCGCCGATCATACGAACCCCGTATTTTTCCAAGGTTCCGGATTTGAAAAGCGACATCGAAGTGTTGAGCGCGGTCTGACCACCTAGGGTAGGGAGAAGGGCATCGGGCTTCTCGCGGATGATGATTTTTTCAACCACTTCCGGAGTGATGGGCTCGATGTAAGTGCGGTGTGCGAACTCTGGATCGGTCATGATCGTGGCGGGGTTCGAATTCACCAAGATTACCTCGTATCCTTCTTCTTTAAGAGCTTTGCAGGCTTGGACTCCGGAGTAGTCAAATTCACAGCCTTGGCCGATAACGATGGGGCCGGAGCCGATGACGAGAATTTTGCGGATCGAGGTGTCTTTAGGCATGTTGCGCGTGCGTGTCGTTTAAACTTTCAGGGGTGTGACAGGGGATCGCCAGATTGTAAAGACGAGTTGCGTAAACATTTCCGGAAAATGTGGGAATCTGGGATTCTACTGGCGCTCAGCGAGTTTCATATTGTATTGAATAGATTTCCGGAGTGCGGCCATCACACTGATCAATCCTCGTTGATCTCTGCTAGCCTTTTTGCACTCTGGATTTTTGTGCGAGTTGATGCTGATATAGCGACCAACTTCCCCATAGCGCTGGCGTATTTGAAGTTGGATCGAGTTAAGCTCGGTTCGCTTAACAGAGATTTGTTGGCTGGCATCGCCGACGGATTCCCAGTTCTCGGCTACTTTTGACTGGCCGACTTTTTTTCGCTCATTCATCAATCGGTCGATTTCTTTAATTGCAGCATTTACTCCAGCAATACCTTCACCAATTTTCGCGCGTTCCTCTCTAAGTTTTTCAAAAAAAGCCCGAATTTCCAACATACTTGTCGAGGTTGATACAATTTCAGGGATCTGATCGCCCTCTTTACGTAATACTTCCTGTTTGGTTTTTAGGCCTTGGTAATGTCTGCGGATCTTACGTGCTTTTACGACGAGATAATCGCGGTTACGAGTCAAAGCGTAGAGATCATCGAGTAATTTTTTGCGTTTATCTGCGAGGTCTTGAATGGATTCATTAACGGTTTTCCAACTTTCGGTTCGAAATTCGTAGGTTTCGTTGATCTTTTCTTGGAGCTGATCGATTTCTTTGGAAATGGTATTTTGATCTTTCACGAGTTTTTTTAGATTCCAATACTCCACGGAGAGAGCTTTGACGTTCTCGGTCTCTCGCCAGATCGCCTCACCGAGGAGGGTTTCTGCCTCTTTTAGCAAATGCGATTCGCTGGTTATATGACTCAATCGCAACATCTTACGCGAGTAGCCCAAGCGGCTGGCGATTCTTAAAAATAGATATTTAGATGGAGTCATGGGTTGCTATTTTTTCAGGAGTATTTTGAGATGATCAATGACGCTTATGTCATCTAGAGTTGTGACGCTGCCTGAAATGGTGCCGGTGGTGACGAGTTCTTTGAGGAGGCGACGAATGATTTTTCCAGAACGGGTTTTTGGCAAAGCGGGAGTGAAATAAACATCATCGGGTTTTGCGATGGCGCCGATGACATGGCCAACGTGATCACGAAGTTCTTTTTCGAGAGCAATGTTAGAATCATAACCCATTTTCAAGGTCACGAAGCAGGCAACTGCCTGGCCTTTGAGATCGTGAGGGCGACCGACAACGGCTGCCTCTGCAACGGCTGGGTGGGCAACGAGGGCGGATTCGATTTCCGCGGTTCCGAGGCGGTGACCGGAAACATTGAGCACGTCATCGAGGCGGCCGATGATCCAGAAATTACCTTTTTTATCACGACGTGCGCCGTCGCCAGCGGTGTAGATTCCTGGATAATCCGAGAAGTAGGTTTTTTTGAAACGTGCTTTATCACCGTAGATCGCGCGGGTCATGGATGGCCATGGTTTGCGTATTACGAGGCGGCCATCGACGTTTGGTGGGCATTCGTTTCCAGCATCATCGAGGATGGCGGCATCGATTCCGAAGAACGGACGAGTGGCGGTGCCGGGAATGCAAGAAGTGGCTCCGGGGATGGGGGATATGAGAATGGCCCCAGTTTCTGTTTGCCACCAAGTATCGACAATCGGGCAGCGGCCGCCACCAATTTTTTCATGATACCAATGCCACGCCTCTGGATTGATGGGTTCACCGACCGAGCCGAGCAAGCGCAGCGAGGAGAGATCGTATTTTTCCGGGAAGGCATCGCCAGCTTTGATGAAGGCGCGGATCGCGGTGGGAGCGGTGTAGAAAATGGTGACGCGGTGTTGCTCGATCATTTTCCAAAAGCGACCGAAATCTGGCTCGTTCGGAGCGCCTTCATACATGACTTGGGTGGCGCCATTGGCGAGAGGTCCATAAACGATGTAGGAGTGACCGGTGATCCAACCGACATCGGCGGTGCACCAATAAACATCTTCATCGCGCATATCGAAGATGTATTTGCAAGTGGAGTAAGTGCCAGTGAGGTAGCCACCGGAAGTATGGAGGATGCCTTTTGGCTTTCCGGTGGAGCCGGAAGTGTAGAGGATGAAAAGCGGGTGCTCGGAATCGAAACCTTTCGGCTCGTGTTTCGCGGAGGCGGTTACCATTTCTTCGTGCCACCAGAGATCGCGCTTCGGTGTCATGACGACTTCGTTTCCGGTGCGATTGACGACGAAGATGTTTTTAACCTTGGAGTATTTTTTCAGTGCTTCGTCGACAGCTGGCTTGAGTGGAATGATTTTTCCACGGCGCCATCCGCCGTCTGCGGTGATGATGGCGGTGGCGCCTGAGTCTTCGAGGCGATCAAGGATGGCTTCAGAAGCGAAGCCTCCGAAAACGACGTTGTGCACCGCACCGATGCGAGCGCAGGCGAGCATGGCGATGGCGGCCTCGGGGATCATCGGCATGTAAATCAGCACCCGGTCTTTAGCTTTCACGCCGCGCTTGAGCAGAACGTTGGCGAATTGGCAAACTTCGCGGTGGAGTTGGGCGTAAGTGATGGTGCGGGTATCGCCAGGTTCACCTTCAAAGATGATGGCAGCTTTATTGGCGCGTGGACCTTTTGCATGGCGATCCACGCAGTTTTCCGCGACGTTGATTTTACCACCACTGAACCATTTCGCATCGGGGCATTTCCACTCCAGCACTTTGGAGAATGGCTTTTGCCAATGCAGCTCCTTGGCTTCTGCTTCCCAGAATTTTTCCGGCTTCGCGATGGATGATTTATAAAGCTTTTCGTAAGCAGCCATGGATCCGACACGTGCCTTTTTGGAGAACTCTGAAGAAGGCTTGTAAGTCGCGCTAAGAGCTGCGCTGTGGTCGGAATTTTGCTTTTTGGTTGGCTTGGATTTTTTGGAACTCATGGGGTCAGTGCAGGCGGACATTATAGGGCAGAATTCAACTGGGCAATGCCAGATTGCAATTGTGTCTGAAGATAAATTATTTTCACGTGAGGGCTATTTTTGGCTCATTTGATGAAGTGCGGACATAGACCGTTTGCCAAAAGTCCTTACCGAAACGGGATTGGATCAGGTTTTGGATTTGTGCCGCTCTGCGGAAAGGATTTCACATTACCGGCCTGAGGACGCCGATTCCGGCGTTGCTCTTCGGTTGCGGATGCTTATCCGCGCGCTCATCGCGCCTTGGAATCGACATCCACAGGCTCGGCCTTTTCGGCAATTACTTTTGGCAAAAGGTCTAAATGGCATTCGTATTATCTTATTTTCGTAAAACTGGATTTGGGTTAGCATGTCACGCATGATGAAATTTCTCCACCTTATCCTGCTCGCTTTACTGTTCGTTTCCTGTAAATCAGAGAAGCGCGAGATCCGTGCCGGCGGGACCCAAAATGAAGTACCAGAAGTCGAGCCAATGCCGCAAGAACCCGTTTTAGAAGAGTCTGTGGTAGAGGAAGAGCCGATCGCTGAGCCGCCCGCCCCAACGCCAGAAGCTGCCGCTCCGGCATTTGATGTGAAAAACGCAGATTCCTTGGTGGGGCAGACTTTGGAGG
>JBILMI010000122.1:0-7188 GCA_044375585.1 Luteolibacter sp. | reverse complement strand
GGCCCAGAACACATGATCGCAGCTCTTCCGTTTACGCGCATCGATGACACACTCTACTCAGCTCCTGGAGTCGTCTCCCGCAAACGCCAAATCTTCCCTGCTATCTGCGACGCGATTGAGCATGGACATCGATAACGTGGCGGCGATCTTCAGACGCCGTGTCGAAGAGCGGTAAGGATCCGGGCTTCAAGGTCTTCGACATTTCCTCCAAGAGCCAACATGGGTTGCCTCACAGTGCCGTATATCGGAAAACTTCTGAGATACGCTCTAGATGCCATCGCCCAATGCGCTGTAGGAAGTGATTCCTCTCAAAACATTCAAATTCTCTATTAATATCTCCGCCTATTCACGCGACTGCATCGGGGATGCAGCGCTGACTAAAAAATGAATCAATCCCCGATCACACACGGCACCAATATCCCTTCGCTCATACCGTGTATTTTTTTCTTATCCGATGGAACCAAGGTCGCTAAGCAACCACCGAAAGAAGTCTCCCCTTGAAGGTCGGTGAAAAAGTAAGGACATAACCTTGCTCGAACTTCGATTATTTTAACGCTACCGTCTTCATCAAAGACCGGATGCATGAAGCGCCGGCCCTCCTTGAACTCTTGCATCAACCAAGGTTGTTCGCCGGATTGTGAGAGAGCGAACTGCAACTTTTCTTGCCACTCTGCAGCGGAAAGATCGTGTCCGATAAACACCCCACGCGATCCCCAAGCGGTTTCGTGAAAACCACTAATTTTTAAAACTAGCTGTCGCTCTTTTTGAGAAAACTCACCGACCTCATCCCACGAGTGTGCATTGAGTCGTGGCAGCCCAGCATGCGGTGGCAATGGTTCAGGATCCATCACCCAACCGAACGGAATCCATTCCCTTAATCTCCTCAAATGACTTCCGCGCAAAGATTGCTCCCAAATTTTCTTTAGCACCGGCGACCAAAATAGAGCGAGCCAAAGCTTGTCCTCTAAATGCGCTTTGAACGGCGGGGTAATCGTCGCCTCACCTCGCGCCGATTTCTCCGCAAGCTTGCGCGCGTAGGGCATCGATTCCCAGTCGAATAATTCAAAAAACCGATACATCTCACGTCCGCATTCCTCATATTCCTCAGCGCTTTCCACCTTCCATGCCGCGCCGAGCTGTTCCGCCAGCCAATCCATTTCCGCCCGATAATCGCCCGCTTCCTCAGAAACCAGAATATCCCCACCTTCGGGCAGCAGCTTACGGAAACCTTCAATCATTCCATCCGCTCCACCCAGAACCTCAAACCCCGCTTCTGCATACATTTTTGAAAGCCATGCAGTGATGCCTATTCCACCCGGCACACTATCGAGCTCGGAGAGGGCGAAATGTCCTTTAGCGAGAATCAAATCGGGCCGGATCACCCGAGGAAACTGCTCCGCTAGCCCAGAATCTCGTTGAAGCTCCGCCAACCAATCCGGCTTACCCTCGTCTAACAACTCCGCCAGCCATGGCTCAATTTTCCCTCCAACGGATCGACGATAAAGCAAATCGCAGGCTTGTTGGAATTTTGCCAGTGGATGCCCCATTGCCATCATTTCCTTAGCTTCCGCCGCACTGAGTTTCAGAGGCTCAGGCGACCACTGCCATGAGCCGCCACCAAACAAACCTCCCTCTGGTAAATTTTTCGTCAAATCCTGCAATTCAATGGCCACGCCGGATCTTCATCCCCGAAACCATTTTTTGCAAGTCGGCTGTGAAATCGGTGGTTAGGATATAATTTTAGGGCTTTGCGTTGAAATAAAACCTCTATGCCCGAATTAAACCCAAATGCCCACCATTGACCTCCAACCCCTTTTCATCTCATTCTCGCGCCCGTGAGTCACAATCCTGTAGAGCCATCCCTGGCAGCCTTCGAAGCGTTTTCTAAACAAGGAAACGTAGTTCCGGTATTTACCCAGCTTGCTGCCGATTTCGAAACCCCACTTTCCGCCTACCTGAAAATCCGTGATGCGAAGCATTCGTTCCTTTTGGAATCAGCTGAAGCGACGGATAAAGGCGGCCGCTGGTCGATTGTTGGATCAGGCCCAAAACGAATTTTTTCCGCAAAGGGAAAAGAGATCACCATCACCGAAGGCAGTAAATCGCACACGATCGTTGCACCTGATGATGTGCTCGCCGCGCTTGAGCGCGAAATGGCTCCGTTCCATCCCGTCACCAACCCAGCTCTTCCTCCCTTCTCTGGTGGCATGGTTGGCTACCTCGCCTACGATGCCGTGCGTCAGTTCGAGCCTACGCTCGGCGATTCACCACCAGATTCACTTGGTGTGCCAGATGCCTTGTTCATGCTCGCGGATACGCTGTTAGTTTTCGATCACCGCCTGCGGCGTCTACAGATCATCGCAAATGCGTTTCTCGATGAACATTCATCACCCTCCGAAGCCTACGCTGCCGCTTCAGGACGTATCGAATCCATCATTGAAATCCTCAACCGTCCTCTTCACGTCCCAGCCCTCAACGGACTCGTGGAAATCATCGACGAACCTGCCGTTTCTAACACCACGCAAGCAGAATACGAACAGATGGTGCGTGACGGCAAAGAATTCATCGCAGCTGGCGATATCTTCCAATTCGTCCCCAGCCAACGTTTCACCACAGACTTCGATCAATCACCGGTCGATCTCTACCGCGCTCTGCGCCACGTCAATCCTTCTCCTTACATGTTCGTCTTGGAAATGGGCGACTTCGCACTCGTCGGTTCCTCGCCTGAGGTGCACGTCCGTTCCATCCAGGGTCGCATCGATATTCGCCCGATTGCAGGAACACGTTGGAGAGGTAAAACCGTTGAAGAAGACGATGCTCTCGCAGCAGAGCTTTTAAACGATCCCAAAGAACGCGCCGAGCACCTGATGCTAGTCGACCTCGCCCGCAATGACGTCGGACGCATCGCCAAGCATGGCAAAGTAAAGGTTGATGACTTCATGATTATTGAGCGTTACAGCCACGTCATGCACATCGTTTCCAATGTCACTGGCGAACTCGATCCGTCGCATACTGCTTACGATGTTCTCCGTGCCACTTTCCCAGCTGGCACGGTTTCTGGTGCGCCGAAAATCCGCGCGATGCAGATCATTAACTCGCTCGAAAAAAACAAACGCTGCGCCTATGCCGGTGCGGTTGGTTATTTCGGATTCGATGGCTCACATGACTCCTGCATCACCCTCCGCACTTGCCTACTAAAAGACGGCAAAGCCCACGTCCAAGCTGGCGCAGGAGTTGTTGCAGACTCAGATCCAACCTACGAATACAACGAAACCGTCAACAAATCCAAAGCCCTCCTTCGCGCGATCGCTCTAGCAAAAACCATCAAGCAATAAACTGTCTCTTCATTGAGGTTTATCATTTAAAGTTTAAATTTTTCCACCGCATGCTCCTCATCCTCGATAACTACGATTCCTTCACCTACAACCTCGTTCAATATTTTGGCGAACTGGGCGTGGAGATGAAAATTTTCCGCAACGATGCGCTAACCGTTGATGACGTTAAAAAACTCGCTCCGGAAAAAATCTGTATCTCACCGGGTCCCTGCACACCGAATGAAGCAGGCATCTCCCTGGAGCTCATCCGAGAATTCGGCGCCTCCACTCCCATCCTCGGCGTCTGCCTTGGCCACCAATCCATCGGCCAAGTATATGGCGGCGATGTCGTCCGCGCAGATCGTTTGATGCATGGTAAAACCTCACCCATTCATCACAACGGCAGCAGCGTGTTCGCGGGCTTAGCTAATCCTTTTGAAGCCACCCGCTACCACTCACTCATCGTCAAACGCGAGACTTTACCTGATTGTTTAGAGATCACCGCTTGGACTGCTGAAAACGAAATCATGGGACTCCGCCATAAAGAATATCCCGTTCATGGCGTCCAGTTCCACCCCGAATCCATCCTCACCGAGAATGGCAAACAAATCCTAGAAACGTTCCTTAAGTTCTAAAGAAGTTTGCTAGTTGGCTAGTTAGAAGTTTTCAGGAAATGCAAATCCCAGCCCCAACGGGGCGTTCCACGACAGCCTAGGGCAACGCCCTAGGGATATCCAACAAATCAAAAATCCGAAATCAACAATCATCAATCGTCAATCTATCTGAGCTCATGCTTAGCCAACAAACATCCTTCAGATAGTTCGATTTAATTGACTACGTTTCACTCCGTCCAAGCACACAGATCTTCGACTTAGCCAAAAGTTCGCTAATGCTCACAAGGCATTGACGAACGACGATTGATGATTGTTGATTTTTGATCTGAAAGAATTTCACTTTCCCGATGCCTCGCTTCTACCTAGCTCCTAACAACTGGACTGAATCCCCTTTCATCGAAGGTGATGAAGCGAAACACCTCGCTCAAGTCCTTCGCATCCAATCCGGCGCGACGATCACGGTCTTCGATGGCCTAGGAAACTTCGCTGAGGCACGTGTGCTCTCCGTTTCCAAACAACGCATCGACCTGATGCTCGAGCTTGCCGAATCCAAACCCACCCCACTTCCAGAAATCACTCTCGCCCAAGCGATCCCCAAAGGGAAAAACATGGATTGGATCGTTCAAAAAGCCGTCGAGCTTGGTGTTTCAAAAATTCAACCTCTCGTCACCCGCAACACGATCGTCTCACCCGGCGATGAAAAAGCCGAGAAATGGCGCCGCACCGCTCTAGAAGCCTGCAAGCAATGCGCCCAATTCACAATCCCGGTCATTGCAGAACCCATCAGCTTCGATGCTTGGATCAAATCTCCTGATCCATCGGAACTAAAAATCATCGCCTCGCTCGCCGAGAACCCAGAAAATTTCCGCGAAACCCTAGCCGCCCATCCAGAAATCGAATCCGTGACGATCTTGATCGGCCCCGAAGGCGATTTCACCCCACAAGAAACCGAAGTCGCCCTGGATGCCGGCTTCATTCCCGTCACTCTCGGAGATCTCGTCCTTCGCGTCGAAACCGCCACGCTTTTCTCTATCTCCGCCATCCGGTTTCATTATATCTAGCCTACTGGATCGCGCTTCTCCAGACGCGCATTCTCTTCATTCTAAATCTTCCGATCTCTCTTTCATAGACCTCTTTCCCCTTGACCGTGCTTCAATCACGGTGTTCGTTCCCAACACAAATGTTCCGTAAGGTAGAATCCCAAACATGGATCCGCGAGGTCCTAAAATCTAAACTCCACCGAGCTGTCATCTCCGAGGCGGATGTGGAGTATGAGGGCAGTATAGAGATCCCTCGCGACCTCATGGACGCCGCCGATTTATGGCCTGGCGAGAAAGTTCTCGTTGCCTCCATTACCACCGGAGCTCGACTCGAAACCTACGTCCTCGAAGGCCCTCCCAACACTGGTAAAATTCTCATCAACGGCGGCGCCGCCCACCTCATCAAAAAAGGCGAACGCGTCGCGATCATGGCTTTTGGTTATTCCGATACCCCGATCAAGCCAAAGAATCTCCTCATGGGAGATCATAACGAGATTTTGAGAGATCGCTGAGATGTCAGGGAACACTCACTTGTCCGACGTAGTAAAATGCGATGATGGCAATCGCTAGACTTTTAGGATGATTTTCCAGAATCATGGTTAAGTTTTTGGTTGGGGTCAGGCTTAGTCCATATCTAAACTGGTTTTTTAGTCCCACGTAGAATTTATAAATCTTTCTACTTCCCAGCGGAAAAACCTCGTTTAGTAGTATGGCCGATGAAAAATATCCATCTAGCAGACATCGAATCGATGGAAAAGCTCGCGAGGGTGCAGTTCGCCAATACCCTTCCTGGCCCTAAGCCTATTTCTCTCATAGGATCGATCAATTCTTTAGGACAAACCAACTTAGCACCGTTTTCTAGTGTCACGCATTTGGGTTCAAATCCTGCATTGATCGGCTTGATTTCACGTCCTGACTTGGTGGATCGGCACACTTTATCCAATATACTTGATACCCACTCCTACACGATCAATCACGTCCATTCCCACATTCTGGAGCAAGCCCACGATTGTTCAGCGAGATATCCACGCGAGATTTCAGAATTCACAGCCACCGGCCTAACTCCTCACTTCGAACCAGGGATCACCGCTCCTTTCGTGGCCGAATCTCGGTTTCGCTTCGCCCTCGACCTAGTCGAAACCATTCCGATCACCGCGAACGATACCATCCTGATCATCGGAAAAGTTCGCTTGGTGCAGTTACATGAGCAGCATCTCTCGGAAGATGGCTCTATCGATCTCACCGCCATCGATTCGCTCGCCTCCACAGCTCTCGATACCTATTTTCAACTCAGCCAGCCAACTCGCCTACCTTACGCGAAAGCGAAGAAATCCCTGTAACCCGCCTGACCCATGTCATCCGCGACACTCGTTTTTCCTCATCAGTTGTTCGAACACCATCCGGCCCTCGCGATAGCTCGCATTGTCTACCTCGCTGAAGATCCTCTGTTTTTCGGAAACGACCCAAAATATCCGGTCGGGTTTCACAAACAAAAACTCGTGCTACACCGAGCTTCCATGCAGGCCTACGCGGAGGAACTTCGAGCGAATGGTTATGAAGTCATCGTCATTCCTCACACTCAGGACTATCGGAAAAAACTCTCCAGAGATATAACGGAAATCCATCTAGCTGCTCCACACGACTTTATACTCGAAAAGCGGTTGAATCGTTTCTCAAAAAAAAGCGGCATCCAGCTTCACATTCACCCATCACCGGCATTTCTTTCGCCACCTGAATTTCTTGAAGAACACATTGCACGTCGCAAAAAACCTTTTATGGCGACGTTTTATCAGGCTCAGCGAAAACGCATGCAAATACTGATCGATGCCGATGGCAGTCCCAAAGGAGGTCAATGGTCATTCGATGAAGACAATCGAAAAAAACTCCCCAAAACATTCACCGCTCCCTTCGCACCGCAATCCCCACTGAACAATCACATCAAAACCGCGATCTCCCACATCGAGACCCATTTTTCTAACAACCTAGGAAACACCAAAACCTTCCGCTACCCCGTCACCCGCGCCGATGCCAAAGCTTGGCTGAAAACTTTTATCCACGAACGCTTCCAAGACTTCGGCATCTACGAAGATGCAATCTCTACCGAACATGCTTTCATCAATCACTCAGTCCTAACACCGATGCTGAACATCGGCCTGCTGACTCCTCAAGAAATCATCGATGCCGCACTCGCAGAAGAAGATCGTATTCCACTGAATTCAC
>JBILMI010000121.1:0-7286 GCA_044375585.1 Luteolibacter sp. | reverse complement strand
TTGGGTATGGAATTCGTGTTTAGACGGAATCTTGCCTCTGCAAGATGGTGAATGGTTGCTTTATGAGCCGAATCCGAGTTGATTGGTTGGGTTGCAAATCATTCCTCCAAATCTGCTTCTGCAAGCTTACAGCCATGGGGTTTTTCCGATGGCGGAGAAGGGCGAGATTTTTTGGTATGAGCCCAAGATGAGAGGATTGATTCCGTTGGATGAACGGTTTCATGTGTCACGTAGTCTGAGGAAAACCTGGAACAAGAAGCCGTTTGAGATTCGTTTTAACACAGCATTTCGCGAAGTAATGTTGGGTTGTGCAGAGAGAGAAGAAACGTGGATCGATTCTGTGATTATAGAAAGCTACTGCCAGCTCCATGAAATGGGTCATGCCCATTCGGTGGAGTGCTGGGATGACGAGGGGTTGCAAGGGGGGATCTACGGGGTGACGATAGGTAGAGCGTTTTTCGGGGAGAGTATGTTTTCACGTAAAACCCATGCTTCAAAAATTGCGATGATCGCGTTGGTTGAGAGATTGCGTGAGCAGGGATTTCAATTATTTGACACTCAGTGGTTAACAGATCACCTGAGAACCTTCGGAGGTAGCGAAATGCCACAAGCTGAATATTTAGAGCTGTTGAATGCGGTGCTTGATTCAGAAGCTAGTCAAAGCTTCTAAGCTATTTTTTGATCACTTTGGTTTGATAATCCCAATTATTTAGATCGATGTTATGGCTACGTGCTCCATGTTATCCTAAAGCATTGCGAACTATAACAGATTGATAAATTCGGGATGACGCTGGATATAAGTTTCCGTGTAGGAGCAATCCGGCACGATTTTCCAACCGAGTCGGAGTGCTTCCAATAGGGCATCTTGCGTGATGCTTGCTGCGATGCCTTTTCCTCGAAGTCTTTCTGGCACGTAGGTGTGCTCGATGATGATCGTGTCTTCATGTTGGCGGTAGGAAATGACAGCCGGCTCGCCAGGACCGGATCTCAGCTCAAAGCGTTGCTTACCTGGAAAGTGGATGGTTTGGTGGGACATGGGCGGTTGAAGAGCACGGAAGCCGAAGGTTTGAATCTCGGAGTTTGATTCGCTGGAACGATGGAGCGGGAAAGGGTGGCAATCACAGCTTTTGAGCGGAGGGGAGGCGACTCATTTTTCGGTCATTCGTCAGGACTTTCATGCCGCTTTTGGCGTAGTCGTCCGCAATAAGTCTGTCGAGCAGGCCACAGCCTTGATCGGCTTGGAGTGCTGCGGTTACGGAAGCGCCGTTCACGGGTGAACAAAGGCCGCTGCTAAAAACATCGAGCATGGCGGATTTTGAGGCGGGTTTGGTGATGCCATAATGATGTTGTAGCGCGATGTAGGCTTCTCCGATCACCTGATTGGAGACGAAAAATTCTGCTTGGGGTTCTTTCTCCAACCTTGTCTCGAAACGCCGCACGGTTTTTTCGTATTCCGCCTCGGGATCGCCGGTGAGGAGACGGATAAAGACCGAAGTATCAATCCCGTAATGATGGTTCATGAGCTTGTTCACGAAAGGTTTGGAGATCAAAGGCGGTTTTGCTTTTGCGGATCTGATTGCGGAGCGGGGCTAGTCTGGAGCGATCGATCTTGTGAGCCCTCAGGAGAAATCCATCGCCGCGTGGCTGGAGCTCCAGATGGGAACCGATATTCGCACCCAAGGCCTCCAATACCGCAGAGGGAAAGGTGACCTGTCGTTTACTGGTTACTTTGATGAGCATGAGGGTAAGATATTTGCCTTACTTAATTTGTCAATATGTAAGGTGGAAGAAGGTCTGAAGATCTAAATGTCAGAATTTCAATCGCTGGGGCGGTGCGGGGGTGTTTCACCCCTGAGGCTCAACGGTGTCTCACTCTCCTTTACGAATCGAACGGTGGGACATATTTCTTCGGTGTGTCGTCTTGTTAGGAGTCTATTCTGCCAGGTTTTTAATAAGCCAAGTTTAAAAGTTTCTTAGCATTTCTAGCGCTTCGTTTAGCATTTCTGCTGGCTTCGTTTTCGTGAGTCTTGGGTATCTTGATCCGTCGAGGAGGATAGGACTTCCATTTTTTTGAAGTATCAGCCGCTGCCCTGTGATCTCGACGGAAGCGACGTTGTTGGCGGCGGCCTCTGCTTTAATTCTTGCGATGGTAATGAGGAGTTTGACGGGATCGGGTAAGCGCCCATGGCGGTCGATCCAGTTTTTTTCGAGGGTGTCGATGGCTTTGGGGGTATTGGCTTCGGCGAGTTCGCGGTAGGCGTGGATGCGGAGCTTGGCGTCGCTCAAATACGAAGTGGGGATAAACGCTGGTAGGCGACCCGAGGTATTATTGACGATTGATGATTGTTGATTATGGATTTTTGATTTGGAAGAGTGATTCTTATCTCCTGTCTCCAAGTCTTCTGTCTTCTGCCTCGAAACCCATTGGGTTTCGGTAGAGATGATGAAGTCCGCTTTAAAAGTCGTCTCTTGGAGCAATGGGTCTTTCTTGCCCTTGAGTCTATCGATCGACTGTCTCAGAAGCTGACAATAAAGATCGAAGCCGATTTGGGCGATGTGGCCGGATTGTTTGGTTCCTAACAGATTTCCGGCGCCGCGGATCTCGAGGTCGCGCATGGCGATTTTAAAACCGGATCCTAGAGCGGTGTATTGTTTGATCGCGTGGATGCGTTTGCGGGCATCGCCTTGGGTGATCATTTCGCGAGGAAGAAGCAGAATCGCGTAGGCTTTTTCCCCGGCTCTTCCGACACGGCCGCGGAGTTGATAGAGATCGGCAAGGCCGAAGCGATCCGCGCGGTCGATGAGGATGGTATTTGCGTTAGGGATATCGATGCCGGTTTCGATGATGGTGGTGGCGAGTAAGACATCGGCCTCGTGGTTCACGAAATCGTGCATGACGTTTTCGAGATCGTGCTTTTCCATCTGGCCGTGGCCGACGAGGACGCGTGCTTCGGGGACGAGTTCTTTAAGTTTTTTGTGAACCATCTCGATCGTCTTGACCCGGTTGTGCAGGAAGAAGACCTGACCCCCGCGTTTCATCTCGCGGCGGATTGCATCGCGGATGATGCGTTCGTCGTAGGCGGTGACTGTGGTGGAAACCGGGAGGCGGTTCGGAGGTGGGGTGTCGATGGTTGACATGTCGCGTGCGCCCATCAGCGCCATGTAAAGCGTGCGCGGAATCGGGGTGGCGGAAAGGGTTAGGACATCGACCTGACGGAACAGCTCTTTGAATTTCTCTTTATGGGCGACCCCGAAGCGCTGTTCTTCATCGACCACCGCGAGTCCGAGGTCTTTGTAAGCGACATCGCCCGAGATGAGTCGGTGCGTGCCGATGACCATATCGACTGAGCCATCGGCGAGGCCTTGGATCGTGGCGCGGACTTCGGCGGCGGAGCGGAAGCGGTTGAGTAGATCGACACGGATTGGGTAGTCGGAAAAGCGTTCACGGAACGTGCGCCAATGTTGTTCCGCGAGGACGGTGGTTGGGCAAAGGAGCGCGACTTGTTTTCCGCCGGTGATGGCTTTGAAAGCGGCGCGTATCGCGACTTCTGTTTTTCCGAAGCCGACATCACCACAGATCAAACGATCCATCGGACGTGGCGCTTCGAGATCGTGTTTGGTATCGATGATCGCTTGTTTCTGATCGGGTGTTTCGGTGTAATGGAAAGATTGCTCGAACTCGAACATCCAGCGGGTATCGGGTGGATGCGCGTGACCTTGATCGTGTTCACGTTCGGCTTGGATACGGAGTAAGCGGGCGGCGTAATCGAGGATGGATTTTTCAGCGGACTTGCGGTTTTTCTGCCAAGTGGCGTTGCCGAGTTTATTCAGATCAGGAGTTTTGCCTCCGACCCCGATGTATTTTCCTAACAGGTGAGCTTGTTCTAACGGAACGGAAAGGATGGAGCCGTCTTTGTATTCGATCTGGAGTTCTTCGCCTTCCTCTTCTTGGACGATGCCTTTGAATTTCCCGATGCCGTATTCATAATGGACGACCAGATCGCCGGGTTCGATGTCATCAAGCGTGGCACGGGCGCGGATGGCGCGTGCTTTTTCCATGGTTGAGCGTCGGGCCGCACCGGGTGTGCGGTAGCGGCCAAAGAGTTCCGAAGAGGAAAGCACCGCGAGTTTCGTGACGGGGAGCGTGAATGAGGAAACCAGTTCACCGATCACTGGAGTGAGGCCAAGATCTCGTTCGAGATCTTTTCCAGAGAGTTCCGTAAAGCGTTCGAGTTCGCCTTTCGTCGAGAAGACGATACCGATGTCCCATGCATCGCGTTGCCATTCGTTGAGTTGTTTGAAAAAGGCCTCGCGGCGAAGTTCATCGAGCACGAAATCACCGGCATCGAAGGTGCCGAGTGGGGAGCTGTAGGAGGCGAAGGTGAAGTCTTCTTCGTCTGTGGAGGTATTTTCTGTGATTAGGAAATTGTAATTTTCTGACAGATCCGTCTGATCAAACGGATTGGACTGATCTGTCTGAATTCTCACCTTCACGTCTCCGGGACGCAAATAATCCGCAATCGTCGCTACCGCGGGTGGTTCTGTTAGGAGAAGTTGGATTTCTCCTATCTTGCGGGTAGAGGCTTGGGAGTTGAGATCGAACTCGCGGATGGATTCGAGTTCCGTATCAAAAAATTCCAAACGAAGTGGGCGAGGGGATTGGAAGGGGAATAGATCTAGGATTCCGCCGCGGATTGCAAAGTGACCTCGGCCGGTGACGGTGGGGAAACGTTCGTAACCGTGTTCGATAAGAGTTTCCGCGAAAGCGGTGGGATCGAGGATGAGACCGGATTTGAGGTGAGTGCGATTAGAGATTAGGGATTTCGCCGAGGGTGCGTATTGAGAAAAGGAATCGGGTCCACAGATCACTGCGAAGGCATCCGATGTGGCAAGAGTTTCCAAAATAGAAAACCATTCGGCCGCGGTTTCGGGGTCGGCGATTTCATGTAGGTCGTTTTCTGGATTTACGGGAGAATCCGGCAAGACAACAGCCGTGATGCCCCAGAGTTCAAGTTCTGTAGCGAGTCGTTCGCGCTGGCGAGGAGATTCATGAATGATCCATTGGCGCCTTTTTCCTAGATCTTTGGATGCGGTGCAGGCGAGGGCGATAAAGAAGGAATGAGATGCCTCATCGGCATGATCGAACACGATCGTTCTTTCACCATTGGCGAACGGGGCCAGGTGTTGATTGAATTCGGGAGTTGTTAGGGCGTGGCGGAGCCAGCCTTTTGGGTTAAGATTCAAATCTTAAAAATCGAACTGCAAGTTGGTTGGAGGGCTTGTGTTGATGTTTGTGGCGGCAGTGAATACTGCGAGAATGATGGCTTTTTTAGCAGTCTCCCAGCGGAGAGGTTGGGATCTCATAAAGAAGGATTGAGATACGGTAATGCGAACGATGCCGATTTTTCCGGGGATCTCTTTTTGAAGCATGCTCTGAAGCATGGGACTGATTTCCTTCATCGGGTTGCTAAAAGCAGAAATTTCCGGAATGGTCAGGTTTTTCACAGCCGAGACGGAGAATATTTCTGCAAGTGAATCACCGGTATATTCGAAGGTAATTTTTCCATCAGCGATGGGCGCGGAGTGAATGTCTAGATGGATAACGGAATCGTGGCGTTTGAAATCTTCATCAAGTTTTACATCGATGGCATGGCGGAATTTTTCATTTTGTCTTTCGCCGAGTCTGGTGCGTGATGCCTCGGGAATTTGAATTGAAATCTCGCTCCATTGCGCATCGCCGACTTGTTCCAGATCAAATAGCAGCCGGGATACATCGCCGTGGACGAGTGGGGTGGAGAGTTTCATCGCAAGACCTTGGGCGAGATTGAGCGCGCCGGGTTCCCATCCTTCTGAAGAAGTGACGCGATCTTCGAGTCCTTTAAAAAGCTCACGCTGCGCTTCTGGAAGCGCGCAGGTTGCGTGGCAGCAAGTGATAAGGAACGATGTCATTACTTGAGTTTGCTCAAATAATAAGCGATCCGAAAATCAAAATTAAGAAAAATCACGGATTTTCATCGATTGCCCTTTGACGCGAGCAGGAACTGGGTGTTTATGTGTCGCCATTTACAATATGAAAGATCCTCTTTTTAATACTCTAAAAGCCGGTGCATTTGAGCTACGCAACCGAATCGTGATGGCGCCATTAACCCGTTGCCGGTCCTCGGAAGGACGTGTTCCTAACGACATGATGGCGGAGTATTACGAGCAGCGCAGCGATTTCGGATTGATTCTGACCGAAGCGACATCGGTAGATCCGATGGGGGTGGGTTATCCGAATACGCCGGGGATTTGGTCGACGGAGCAGGTTGAGGGTTGGAAAAAAGTGATCGAGCGGGTTCATGCGAAGGGTGGGTTGATTCTCTGCCAACTCTGGCATGTGGGACGGATATCGGATCCGATCTATCTGGATGGAAAGCAACCGATTTCATCGAGTGCTATTACACCGGCTGGACATGTGAGTTTGATTAGTCCTGAGAAATCCTTCGTTACCCCCCGCGAGCTTAGCGTTGATGAGATTCAGGACGTCGTTCAGCAATACAAACGTGGCGCGGAAAACGCGAAGAAGGCCGGATTCGATGGGGTTGAGATTCACGGTGCGAATGGCTACTTGATCGACCAATTCCTCCAAGACTCTACAAACCATCGCAAAGATGAGTATGGCGGCAGCGTGGAAAATCGGATGCGATTCATGTTGGAGGTCGTCGATGCTGTAGTGAGCGTGTGGGGCGCGGATCGCGTAGGGATGCATCTTGCTCCGAGAGGTGACGCGCATGATATGGGCGATTCTGATTTGGAAGGGCTGTTTACGAAAGTGGCTACGGAATTAGGTAAGCGAAACTTGGCGTTCCTGTGCGCTCGTGAAAATCATTTGCAAGAGCCATTGGGGCCGAAGATGAAAGCGGCGTTCGGTGGAGTCTATATTGCTAATGAAAGTTTCACTGCAGATTCGGCGCGCGAGGCGATCACTCAAGGCAAAGCTGATGCTGTGGCGTTCGGAAAATTAGCTATCGCAAATCCGGATTTGGTGCAGCGATTTAAAAAGGAACGTGCTCTGAATGATCCTGATCCATCGACTTTCTACGGTGCGGGTCCTAAGGGTTATACTGACTATCCGACGCTTTGAGCATATTTTCAAAGACCATTCCTTTGATGAAAAAATCGTAGTATTTATTGGTGATCTACGGGCTGAGTTTTTTAAGTAGAAGTTAGTTAGACCGTTTCTCAAAAGTCTTTTCGTAAAAAGCTGAATTTTTTACTGGTACTATTTTAAACAGCCATTTGACTGG
>JBILMI010000011.1:0-26230 GCA_044375585.1 Luteolibacter sp. | reverse complement strand
TTTAACGGCCTTCACCCGGAAAACCATTTCCTGGCAATCCATAAGGCGCAATTCTTTGTCCTTCGAAAAATACATAGTATTCGGTAAAAATTCGAACAACCCGCCCACCGAACCCAGGCTTAACGTTTGTCACCCGTTTGTCACCCGTTTGTCACCCGTTTGTCACCCGTTTGTCACCCGTTCTAGTGGTTGTCACCTTGCCGCAATGCCACAACATACCAGTAATGCTCGCCACGCCATGGCAGTATTGAAAACCTGTTACCTTCCAAATCATGTCCGCATCTAAACCAAATATCGCAATCGTCGGCCTCGGCTTCGGCGCCGAATTCATTCCCATTTACCAGCGCCATCCGAACGCCGAATTGGCCGCCATCTGCCAGCGCAACGAAACCCATCTCAACGAGATCGGCGACAAATACGGTGTTGAAAAGCGCTACTCGAACTACGCCGATCTCCTCGCCGACCCCGAGATTGATGCCATCCATATCAATACCGCCATCCCCGATCACGCCGCCCACACCATCGCCGCTCTAGAAGCAGGAAAACACGTCGCCTGCACTGTCCCGATGGCGACCTCGGTCGATGACTGCCGCAGAATCGTCGAAGTTTCCAAGTCCACTGGACTCAAATACATGATGATGGAGACCGTCGTCTACGCCCGTGAGTTCCTCTTCATGAAGGAACTCTACGACAAAGGCGAACTCGGCAAACTCCAATTCCTCAAAGCCTCCCACCAGCAGGACATGGAAGGCTGGCCCGGATATTGGCCCGGCCTCCCGCCGATGCACTACGCCACCCACTGCGTCGGCCCCGTCCTCGGCCTCGGCCGCAACCAGGCTGAATACGTCTCCTGTTTTGCGTCCGGCACCATCAGCGAAGAAATGCACGCCTGTTACGGCTCCCCGTATGCCGTCGAAACCTGCCACATCAAATTCAAAGACTCCGACCTATCCGCGCTCGTTTATCGCTCCCTCTTCGACGTCGCCCGCCAATACCGCGAATCTTTCGAAGTTTACGGAACCAAAAAATCGGTCGAGTGGCCGCTGATCGAAGGCGAACCTCTCGTCGTTCACACTGCGAAAAAGCCCGAGCCGGAAATCCCCGAAAAAGTTGAGAGCCCGGATTACGCCCACCTCCTTCCTGACGAAATCGCCCCATTCACCACCGGTGGCGTCTACGGTAGCGATGAGGGCGCAGAGCACCTTTCCTTCACCCAAGGCGGTGGCCACGGCGGATCCCACCCGCACCTCGCCCACCAGTTTATCGAACTCCTCCGCGGAAACGGCGAGGGCTACCCGAACGCCGTCCAATCCGCCAACATCACCTGCACCGGCATCCTCGCTCATGAATCCGCCCAGCAGGGAGGCAAAATCATCCACCTTCCGGAGTTCACTCTATCCTAAAACGAGGAATCGGCATCCTGCCGCTTATTGGAATTCCCCCTTACCAAGAAACTCCTTCTCCTTAAAAGCAATTTGAAGCTTTCAAACGGCTTTACAGGAGGGGGGTGGAGTCGTTGAATCCCCGCCGTCATGTCTCTGAATATCAAACCGAAATCCGAATGTGCCTTTGATCAAATTTCCCTCGGCGAGGTGATGTTGCGTCTCGATCCCGGTGAAGGCCGGATTCGCACCGCGCGCCAATTTGCTGCTTGGGAAGGTGGGGGAGAATACAATACCTCACGTGGTTTACGGAAATGCTTTGGCTACAAGACTGCGGTGGTGACTGCTTTCGTTGATAATGAGGTCGGGCATCTCATCGAGGATTTCATCATGCAAGGTGGCGTTGCTACGGATTTCATTCAATGGCGTGAAGACGATGGAATCGGCCGATCGGTGCGCAATGGTTTGAACTTCACCGAGCGTGGTTTTGGGATTCGTGGTGCGGTCGGAAATCCGGATCGTGGTAACACGGCGGCTTCGCAAATCAAGCCGGGCGATGTCGATTGGGACCACATTTTCGGAAAACTCGGCGTGCGTTGGTTTCACACCGGCGGCATCTACGCAGCGCTTTCCGAGAGCACCGCAGAAGTCACCGTTGAGGCAGTGAAAGCGGCAAACAAATACGGCACGATCGTTTCGTATGATTTAAACTATCGTCCATCGCTCTGGAAAACCATCGGAGGCCTCGACAAGGCACGCGAGGTGAATCGCGAGATCGCAAAATACGTGGATGTCATGATTGGTAACGAAGAGGACTTTACCGCATCACTTGGATTTGAAGTCGAGGGTGTAGATCACAATATTTCCTCCATTGAGCTCGATGCTTTTAAAGCGATGATTGAGACGGCGGTGAGAGAGTTTCCCAACTTCAAAGTCGCTGCGACTACCCTCCGTGGTGTGAAAACCGCAACGATCAACGACTGGTCTGCGATCCTTTGGCATGGTGGAAAATTCTTTGAATCGCGCAAATACGACGACTTAGAAATTCTCGACCGCGTGGGCGGCGGTGATTCCTTTGCTTCAGGCGTGCAATTTGGTTTCATGGAATTCAACGATGCACAAAAAGCAGTAGAATACGGTGCAGCTCACGGAGCATTGGCATCAACCACACCCGGCGACACTTCCATGGCAACCCGCAAGGAAGTTGAGAAACAGATCTCAGGTGGCGGCGCGCGCGTGGTGCGTTGAGTTTGGAATCGTGGCGGCGGATTGCATCCGCCATGCCTGTCTCACTTTTTTAGATTTTGGCATGGCGGTTAAAAACCGCCGCCACGATCCTTGCTAGACTCCGGGGCTTTCATCGCTCAACTTCTCGGCGTGGTGGAAAGTAAAAATGAAATGATCAAAATACCAAATCTCCGTGAGGATCTCACGGTGCTGATGAAGGTGCGGCTGAATTTCTTTGTCCTAGTGACGACGTTTTTTGGATATTTATTGGCGCGCAAGGGCATGCCGATGGATTGGGGGACTTTGTTTCACACCTTGATCGGCACGGCAGCAGCTGCGTTTGGCTCTGCCGCATTTAATCAACTCATGGAGATTGATTTGGACCGCCTGATGAAGCGCACAGCGGATCGTCCACTACCAGCACGTCGAATGAATCCGATCACAGCATTTGGCTTGGGTTGGGTCTTGTCGGCAGTGGGTATCATTCATTTAGCAGTGATGGTTGGGCCGGGTGCTGCTTATCTAACAGCGGCTACAGTTGCGATATATGTTTTTGTTTATACTCCGCTGAAACGGATTAGTTCGATCAATACCTTGGTTGGAGCGATCCCTGGAGCGATTCCCCCGATGATTGGTTGGGTGGGTGGAGGTGGTGATGCGCTTGATCCACAAGCATGGTTCTTGTTTGGAATTTTGTTTTTCTGGCAGCTCCCACATTTTGTGGCGATCAACTGGTTGTGCCGTCAGGAGTATGAGGATGCGGGTTACAAAATGTGGTCGAATGGAGACGTGAGCGGAAAACGTAGCGGATTGCTTTGTGTTTTTTTCTCATTGGTCTTGGCAGTATTTTCTGTGCTACCTGCGATCTGGGGCTTTGCTAATTTTCTATGGTTGATCGGTGGTCCGACTTTTGCGTTAGCGATTTTAGCATTGGCAGCTCGGTTCATTCGTGACGGAGAGAGAACTTCTTGCCGACAGTTATTTTTCGCTACTTTGATTTATCTGCCAGCAGCCTTGGCCTTGCTTTTGATCGCATGGAAACGATAGCGAGTCAGTTGATTCAAGTAGGGCAAGAATTGGCCGATGAGTTACGCCCATTGCGTTTTTCGGATCCTGTAACGCATACGTATCTTACGGTTGATTACGCCAGATCCGGCTACGAGGCTTATCTTGAAACATACGCGAGCTCGAAGAAGCGGACGCTTTTACTGGGTATGAATCCAGGTCCATACGGGATGGCGCAAACCGGAGTTCCTTTCGGAGAGATCTCGGCTGTTAGAAATTGGATGAAACTTTCTCCTAAAATTAGCAAACCTGATAACGAGCATCCAAAGCGTAAAGTCACTGGTATGGATTGCCTGAAATCTGAGGTTAGTGGACGAAGGCTTTGGGGTTTGTTTGCGGATCGCTTTCCAAGCGCCGAAGATTTTTTCAAAGATCACTTGGTAATCAATTTTTGTCCCTTGATTTGGATGAAAGATACAGGAGCTAATTTGACTCCTGATAAAATCCGCGCTGTTGAGATGTCGCCTGTCGATGCAGCATGCCAGCGGCATCTGCGTCGCTTAATCGAAATCCTTGAACCCAAATATCTGATTGGGGTGGGGGCGTATGCAGAAAACCAGATGCGAACTGCTCAAGAACATCTTGGAACAACCGCGACTATTGGAAAAATCCTCCATCCATCTCCCGCATCTCCCGCCGCAAATCGTGGCTGGGCGGAGGTCGCGGAGAGGCAGTTGAAGGAGCTTGGGGTTTGGTAAAATAGTAGGGCGCTCTCGGCCCCGACATATCGGGGTGAACGAGAGCGCCCTACCTTTAAGAATTCTTATCTCAAGAACGCTTCGTGCAGGCCACCATCGACCGTGATGACTTGGCCGGTGGTTTTGCTGAGACGTTTGGTTACTAAGAGGAAGTAGGCTTCGGCTTGGTCGGCTGGAGTGATCGGGGATTTGGTTAGCGTGCGGTCAGCGTAGAACTGAGCGAGTTTGTTTACCAATGACTCTGTCGCCTCATCCTCGGTGAAGGGGATGTCGTATTTTGCAAGCGAGCCGATGACTCGATCGCGTGGGAACATCGCTGATCCAGAAACCACAGTTGCTGGTGCGACGCCGTTGACTCGGACGAGTGGGGATAGCTCGATGGCGAGCTCGCGGACCAAGTGGTTCGCAGCTGCTTTCGAGGTGTCGTAGGCGAGAGAGCCTTTTTTCGCGACCGCGGCGTTGGCTGAAGTTGTTAGAACGAGGTTTCCTTGGAGGCCTTGTTCTTTCCAAGTTTTGTAAGCTTCATCGGCAACGAAGTAGGAGCCGGTGACGTTGATCGCAAAAGTGAGTCCCCACTTATCGTCAGGAATGTGACCTGTAGTATCAGATGGAACGAAGATACCTGCGGTGATGCAGATGTGATCGAAACCACCGTAGGCGAGCGCGACTTGGTCGAGCATGGCACGGATGCCGGCGCGATCGGTGATGTTGCCTTGGAGCGCGAGGGCTGGGCCGCAGTTGGAAATTCCTGTTCCTGCGACACCGATACCGAGGCCGTATTTGTCAGTGATTTCCTTAGCGGTCGCCTGTGCCGCTTCAAGGTTCATATCGACACAGACAATGTGCGCACCTTCTTTGACGAGTCGGTGAGCGGTTTCTTTGCCGATGCCTGAACCAGCACCGATGACGATGACGACTTGGCGTTCGAGTTCTTTTTCAGCGGGCATGCGCTGGAGTTTTGCTTCTTCTAACAACCAGTATTCGATGTCGAATGCTTCTTGCTGAGGAAGGGAAATGTAGGTGTCGATGGCTTCGGCACCGCGCATGACTTCGACAGCGCAGTTGTAGAACTCAGCGGTGACGCGAGATTCGGATTTGTCCTTGCCCCATGCGATCATGCCGAGGCCTGGAATGAGAACCACCGTTGGGTTTGGGTCGCGCATCGCTGGTGAGTTCGCGTGTTTGCAGGTCTCGTAGTAAGTTGCGTAGTCTTTGCGGTATTGGACGAGGCCAGCGGCGAGTTTTTGTTTAAGCGCAGCGAGGTCTTCGGTTTGCGGGTTCCAAGCAACATAGAGCGGCTTGATCTTTGTGCGGAGGAAATGGTCTGGGCAAGAAGTGCCGAGCTCAGCAAGACGTGGTGCGTCGGCTGAGTTGACAAAGCGGAGAATTTTTTCATCGTCTTGAACGGTACCGATGAAACGTTTCTGTTGGGATACTTGACCACGTAACCATGGAAGAATTTTTGCAAATGTCTCGCGGCGTTGTTCTTCTGGAAGAGTTTGATATGTCTGGCCACCGAATGCTTTCGCGTCGCCGCCTTTGGCTACATATTTATCTTCGATGTATTGAGCGGCTTTATCGATGAGGCGCAGTGTGAGTTCGTAGCACTTTTTGTCATCGTTGTCCCATGAGATGAAACCGTGTTGGCCCATCATGATCGCTTGAGTGCTTGGAGTTGTTTTCTCGATCTCCTGCATTGCAAGGCCGAGCTCAAATCCAGGACGCATCCAAGGCACGTATTCCATTTCGCCACCGAAGATTTCTTTCGTGAGGGCCTGGCAATTTTTTGAAGCCGCAATCGCGATGATCGCGTTCGGGTGCATGTGATCGACGTGTTTTCCAGAAAGGAAACTGTGCAGCGGGGTGTCGATGGAAGACGGGCGTGGGTTGAGATTGAAGGTCGTGTGGAAATACATGCCGACCATTTCGTCTTCGGCTGGGGTTTTGAGACCGTTGTTTGGCTTTGCGGCGTAAACCGACTGAAGGCCGATGAGTTTATCCTGATAGAGAGAAGAGAAATTTTCGCGCTTCGAAGTCCGAAGGTCGCCACCGGAGCCTTTGACCCAAAGCACTTCGGTTTGTTGGCCGGTGAGGGGGTCGGTCTCCATGATTTTGGAGGAAGTATTGCCGCCGCCGGTGTTGGTGATGCGTTGATCAGCTCCGAGAATATTGGAGCGATAAACGAGGCGGGCTACGAGATCGAGGGTTGCTGCGTGGGAGTCATCCCATGAGTAAGTGACGTGTTTGAATTCAGGCATGGTATTTTGATGGTTCTTGACAGGGCGTTCAATGGGCCTAAGAAACGCAAAGAGCAAGAAAAAACCACAAAATACCACATGCTAGCCATTGAACGCCAAAGAAAGATTCTTGAGAGTGCCAGACGTGACGGCACGGTCAGGACGCAGGAGTTGTCGACAGCGCTGGGTGTCGCGGAGGAAACGGTTCGCCGTGATTTGGATGCTTTGTCGAGGCAGGGATTACTGAGACGGACATATGGTGGGGCGGCGGATCTTTCCATGGGGTTTCACGAATATTCGCAGAACGAGCGAGAGGCCCGGCAGGCGGCGGAGAAAACGGCGATCGCGAAAGTGGCGAACAAATACATCAAGGAGCATGAAACCATTTTGTTAGACGCAAGTTCGACCGCGCTGGAATTGGCAAGGCAGCTTCCGGAGGGTAAGAGTTTGCGGGTGGTGACTTATGCACATTCGGTGGTTGAGCAGCTTGCGATAAGGAGTGATGTGGAACTAATTCTGTTAGGTGGGACCTACGAGGCGAAGGGCCGAAGATTCCGCGGCATGCTCACAGAAATGGGTGTGCGTGCACTTAGGATTGATCGTTTTTTTTTCTCAGGTGGAGGTTTTCACGCATCGCGAGGAGTGGGTGAACCGAGTGCTGAGGAGGCAAGTCTGAAAGCCACGATCATTGCGCATGCGGATTGGAAATGCGCGCTATTGGATCACACTAAACTTGGCCGCATGACAGATCATTTTTTTGCGAAGCCGGGTGAGATCGATTTGTTGATTACGGATGCGCAGGGTGCCGAATTTTGTAAATCAAATGCGATGAAGGGGATGAAGGTTAGCGTTGGGTAACTTGCTAATTCAGCATTAGGTATCACAAGCTGTGATACCTAGTTTTCACTTTTTAAATTCCGCGATCAACAGATCAATCAAGGGCTTGGGATCTGTTAGGCCGTGGGGATGGTGGCCTCCGTTTTCTTTTGGAAAAAGTTTCACCCTACCTTTGTTTTGCTCCCAAAGCTCGACGAGTTTACCGGCATTGTCTTCGTAGGGGACGGTTCGATCTGCGGTGCCGTGGCAGGAGATGAGTAAGACATCGGCCTTGATGGCGGGGAGAAAATTGTCAGTCGGACGGATGGATTTTGCGATGGCGGTTTCATCGTCTGCAAAGCCGAATTCGGTTTTGTATATCTCCCAGTCGCCTTTGTTGCCGTTGCTCTTTTTGGTGAGTTCAAAACCACCGGGCCAAGAGCGGATATCGCAGACGCCGTTATCGAGGTAAAGGATACTGGCTCGGTCCGGATGCAGGCGAACCCATGCGTTGACATAAAGGCCGCCGCGTGAAATGCCAAGCAGCGCGGGCTTGGCGGAAAGTCCGCGTTTATCGTGGAGTTCCGTGTAGAGTTTTTCCCAAACCGCCATGGCATTTTGAGAGCCGAATTTGTTGCTTTGTGAAACGTAAGCCACGTGCCAGCCTTTTTCGACTAGCCCGGTTTCGAGTGATTTTAGATGACCAGAAAACTCACCAATCCAGAGCCATGGCTTTCCTTCTGCGGCGACAATCGGAATTTTCAATGACACATTGGCGCCATCAATTTTAAAGTTCTCGACGGTTTCTGCGTGCGACGTGGTAGAAAAAAGCAGACAAAAAAGTGTAGTAACGAATAGAGATCCAATGCGTGTGCTTTGATACATCATGTTCTTTTTAAATGACAAATTCATATCTGCAAGAGCAGTTTTAGTTAGTGGTATGAGAACATAGATACGTTGCAAAGTAGCTTCACGTTCGGCGTTATCGTTATCCTTATGTTCTGCCGCACGAAACTCATCAGCGAGAGCGAGAAATCCAAGAGTTGCTGTGCTACCGATCGACCGGTGTGCGGCTCTCTATGATTATCGATCAAACAGCGCGAACTTGAGGTCTGCTTCGGAGACGACTTCGCCGTTGACGAGGCAGCGGCAAGAAGTTTGACCAATATTACCGCGGACTTTGGTGGTGGTTGCCTCGGTGATCAGCGTGTCGCCGGGCATGACGGGTTTGCGCCATTTGACGTTATCTGCAGAGAGAAAGTATCCAATTTTCCCGAGGTTCTCAGGTTTACGTAGCATGAGGATGGAGGAGACTTGCGCCATCCCTTCGAGTTGTAAAACGCCAGGCATGATGGGATGTCCTGGGAAGTGGCCTTGGAAAAAGGGTTCGTTGATCGAGACGTTTTTGAGTCCCGTGCAAGAATTTTCTCCGAAGTCGATCACGCGATCGACCATGAGGAAAGGGTAGCGATGCGGAAGGATGCGCATGACTTCGTTGACATCGAGTACGCTTTCGCCATCGGGGATGGTGATGGGCGCGGGAACCATGGCGCGCATGCGGGCGTATTCTTTTTTTAACGTGGATGCCATCTGGGTGTTAGGACCATGACCTGGTTTCACAGCAATCACATGACCGTGGATGCGTTTACCAGAGAGCATGAGATCGCCGATTAAATCGAGAGCTTTATGGCGGGCAAATTCGTTAGAGAAACGAACCGGTTCTTTGGACATTACTTCGTTACCTCGGATGACGACAGCACTTTCGAGCGAGCCGCCTTTGATCAAGCCCTTTTCTAACAGAGGTTTGACATCTTCATAGTAAACGAAGGTGCGTGCTGCTGCGATTTCCTTTTCGTAAGTTTCAGGATTTACCTCGGTGGAGAAGTATTGGGTGAAACGACCGTCAGGGCCGACGTTGGTAACGGATACGCGGAACGTTTTGCAAGGGACGATGGTGATGATCGTGCCGTCGCCCATTTCCTGATGAATAGGCTCACGGATTTCCCAAACCTTCCGAGCGGCGGTTTGTACTTGGATACCCGCTTTTTTGATGAGTTCTACAAAAGGAAGGGAGGAGCCATCGCCGATGGGTGGTTCGTTCGCATCCATTTCGATGAGGGCGTTATCGATGCCCATGCCGGTGAGGGCGGAGATGACATGCTCGACGGTGTGAACTTTGACCGAACCTTCCGCAAGTGTTGTAGCGCGCTCTACGGTTTGGACTTTATCGACATCCGCATTGATGAAGGGTTGGTCTGGAAGGTCGATGCGGCGGAATTTAAAGCCGTGATTTTCTGCAGCGGGTTTGATCGTGAGGGAAACTTTTTCTCCGGTATGGAGGGAGGTGCCTTCGAGAGTGGCGGAGCTTGCGAGTGTTTGTTGGCGGGACATGGCTATTGGGAAAACTTTAAACTTTAAATTGTAAGCCTCAAGGACGAGGGGTTTCTTCTGAAGGAGCCTCAGGTTCTTCTGTTAGATCTGTTAGATCTGTCTGATCTGTCTGATCTGTCTGATCTGTCTGATCTGTCTGATCTGTCTGATCTGTCTGATCTGTCTGATCTGTCTGATCTGTCTGATCTGTCTGATCTCCGCTCGAAGGCTTCTCAGAAGCAGGTTTGGCTTTTTTCTTTGGAGCTTTTGGTTTTTTGGGCTCTGGGGGTTTTGGCGGTTCTTGGACGACTAGTGTGTCATCGGTGTAGAGCAAGATGTGGCCTTGTTGGAGGAGCCAGAAAAGATCGGCGGCGTATTCGGCGGGAGGGGCGGTTGCGCCCTCTGGGAGAACGGCTTTCCACAGGCCTTCCAGTTTGGCGGGTGCATTTTCGCGGATCCATTTTACCATTTCCCCGGGGCGTGGAGCGAGCACCGCATCGGGTGCGAGAGCGTGAGGGCGGGCGGGGCCGGTGAAGAGTTTGCCTTTGCGTTTGAAGACCGCCATGTGCTCGGCTTCGAGAGATTTGCAGACGGCGGGAATGAGAATGGCTGCGTGTCTGCGGATGTGGTTTCCGGTGCCTTTGAGTCGGGCGAGTAAGCCAGGAGAAAGATTTTTTCCAGAAATGGCAGCGGAGACGTTTGCTTTGCGGGCGGCTTTGAATGCTTTATCCAATATGTCAGAAGCGACCACGCGTTCGAATTCAGCACGGTCGGTAAACCATTTAATGTCGGAGGTGGGAGCGGGGGTTTCTTCAGGCGCTGGGGATTCCTCTGGGGCCTCTTGAGACTCTAGGGTCTCTTCAGACTCTTCAGTGGGTGGCGCATCAGATATGGACGGCTCGGAGAGGCCGTCCCTGCCTTCTTCGGAAGATCCGTCTGATCCGTCGGATTGGGCAGATTCGTCTGATTCTTCAATGAGTGCGGGAGTTTCTTCAGGAAGAGCAGTTGGATCTTCGGCTGGCTGCGGAGGGTTGTCCCTGTTTTCTTTATCCTCTGCTGTTAGAATGCGCCAGCGGGTTTGGATTTTCATGGAGTCCAACCAAGCATTCACCGCTTCTTCGGAGCGCTCGGTGCGGATTTTCGCCATGTAGGATTCCAGAGGCATATGGGAGAAGCGCTCGCGGTGAATACGGCGAATTTCCGATTGATAGGCGTGATAATTGGGTGGTCCAAGCCATTCGCCGGAGATTCCGCATTTGGCAACGGATTGAAAATTTCCTTTTGGAGGATCGATCTCGATGGTGGATTCCTCGATGAATTGATTTCTCCAATCGGCTTTGAGAAAATATTGGAGAGCTTCTTCTTTGGTGAGGAAGATCGCCTCTTCGATTTTGCAGCGGTAAAAGGATGGTTGTTTTTCCGAAATTTCAAAATGAGCACGGCAGCGGGTACGCTCAGCGAGGATGATCTCCGCGACATCGAATAGCGGGTAGACTCGAGCGACGTGGTGAATTTCTTTGCAGACCAGCTGGATGGCAGTTTTGTCAGGAACGAGAGTCACGTTGACTCCCTCGGCCGGTGCGATTTCTTCGCGACGCGGTTCAGGGTGTGGCGCGGCTTTATCGAAATTGCGACGATTACTGCCGCCTGCACTACCGCCTTGTCGACGACCATCGCGTCTGTCGCCTTGGCGATCATCGCGTTGGTTGCGGTTGTCGCGACCTCCGCGCTCATCCCTGCGGCGGGGGGTAAAATCGCTTTCTTTGGGTTCGCGAAACTTGTTTTCCGTAATAGCGGGTTTTGCACGCGCCCATGCTGGACCAAGTGCGAATTGGTCTAGAAGGCCTTCTAAAGGATTTTTGGGAGTGTCACTCACGGGCGGAAATGATGAAGTAGGTTAGGGAAATAGAAACAAGGTTTTGGGGATTCAGGCAGTTTTTGGCTGAGGATGCAAGACCTTGAGGTGACGTTTCGTGGCTCCGTTGTGGGTGGCAAGAACATGGGTCGCCTGCTGGGTGAGTTTTTCGGCAATATTTGGATTAAGTGCTAGGCGGATGGTAGAGGAGATTTCCTCACGATTGTGAGCTAAAAAGGCTCCTTTGGTAGCATGGAGGTGACGGACGAGAGGCTGGAAATTTTCCATGTGCGGGCCTAGGATCAGTGGTTTGTTTGCGAGGATAGCTTCTGCTGGATTTTGTCCGCCGGTGGAGAGAAAGGATTTTCCGATAATGACAACATCGGCATGGGCTGTCCATGTCGCGAGTTCGCCGGTGGTGTCGATCACGAAAGCTTGGTTGTCTTGTTGTAGCGGAGTTTCAAAAAGCGATCTCAGGGTGACGCAAAAGCCGGCTTGGTCGAGGGCGTGGGAAACTTCTTGGCGTCGCTCAGCGTGGCGGGGGACAATGACAGGAAGGGCGTTTGGATCCGCATCGCGGATGGCGGAGGCGATCAGAGCTTCTTCCCCTGGAAAGGTTGATGCGGCAAGGATAATGGGCCGGCCTTTTCCGAAGGAGTTTAACATTTCCCTGAAATCAACCCGTTGTTCTGGGATGAGAGAAGATTGCAGATCAAATTTGATGCTGCCTGTTAGATGGATGTTTTCTGGAGCAATGCCGAGGTTTTCCCAAATTGTGCGGTGTTCTTTTTCTTGGATGAAAACGCATGAGAGTCGTGAAAAGAAAGGGCGTAAGAATGAAGCGAAGCGATTGAAGCGGTGCGCGGAGCGAGGTGAGAGGCGGGCGTTAGCTAGAGAGACGGGGATATGTTTTTTTTCTGCGTAGCGCAGGAGTGTTGGCCAAGCTTCGCCTTCGATTAGGACGATTTGTGAGGGCTCGAAGCGCTTGAGGTAACTGCGAATCATCCATGCAAAATCGAGAGGAGCGTAGGTGACGCGCAGGTTGGGGATGTTGGCGGAAGTTGCGGTTTGGTGGCCGGTGGCGGTGCCGGTGGCGATTACGAATCGAGATTCAGGATACTCGTCTTGCCATGCCCGGAGGAGCTTTAGGGCGGTGATCGTTTCCCCGACACTGATCGCGTGGAGATGGATCGCGCCGCAGGGTTCGAAGTCTGCTGGGCTGAAATACAAACCGATGCGTTCGTTGAGCGAGGTCCCAAAACCACCGCGGCGCAGCATTTTCAAAATCCAACCTGGAAAGGCGACGAGAAAAAGCAGCGGCAGGATCGCACGGTAGATGAGGAGAGTGAAGAAAGCTTTCATGCGAGAAAGAGAAATTGAACCACAGATGGACACAGATTCACGCAGATGTTCAGAAGGTGATGTGTCATTTGTCTATCAGCTACTGGCTAAGAATGAATTTCATTTTGAGTCCTTTCTCATCTGAGTTCATCCTGTTCATCTGTGGTTTATTTTACAATTGAGATTCATGCTTGTGGGTGAGCAAAGATGAGGATGGCACTGCTGCCGTATTCGCGGCGGTCGATGAGTTGAAAATATTCAAAAGCCGGCGTGGCCTGATTCGAGGAAATTTCTGCGATGAGATGACCTTTTGGCGAGAGACGATCTGAAAGATTCGGAAGTTTTAGGAGTTTCGCGACGAGATCGATATCTCCATAACCTTTCCAATATGGAGGATCTGCGAGGATGAGATCGTAGGAGGTAGAATCGCGTTGGAGGAAAGAGAAGACATCCGCCTTTACGGTGCGGCCGCCATCGAGCTTGGCTTTTTTGAGGTTTTCATCGGTGACGGAGATAGCTTGGCGGTGTTCGTCCACAAACACGCACGAGGCCGCTCCACGGCTGAGTGCTTCAAGTCCGAGCGCACCGGAGCCGCAGAATAGATCCAAGACGCGGGCATCAAAGATGTGCTCTCCGAGAATCGAAAAAATCGCCTGCCTTACAAAATCCGTGGTTGGACGCGCAACGGCCGATGGGACTTTGATGGCGATGCGGCCGGCTTTTCCTGCGATGATTCTCACTGGCTTAAATCTCAATTTTCAAAGCTTAAATTTCAAGAAAGAACGAGAGACGGGATTTTTTACCGCGAATCTTGTTTTGCTGAGACTAAGGATAACAAGTGAACGCTAATGAAGAGGGAATTTAACCACAATGTCCGCTTCGCTCCCATTGCGGCTAAAAAACCTTTTCACAACCACCCTCTTCATGAGCGTTCATTCGCGGTTGATTTTCCGTTCTCCCTGAGAATTTTTCTAAAAGGTTTTCAAGTTGGGGAATCGGTGTAGGGTTGCGGCGATGTCGATTGAACCCATCAAAGACGGATTGAGATCCATTGTGCGGATTGATTTCTATGGAAACGTGCACAAACGCATGCGCGGGAGCGATGTGGAGGCACGTTATGCGACAGAGGTTGAGGTTTTGAAGGTTTTAGAGAAGCGCGGTTGCCCGTATGTGCCTAAAGTTTTGGAAGAACACCCTGAGGAGTTTTATTTCGTATCGACCAATTGTGGACGTCCAGCGCCTCAGCTTTCTAAGGAAAAGGCGGACTCCTTGTTTCAGGCCTTGGAAAAGGATTACGGAGTTCGGCATCTCGATGCTGAACCGAGAAACATCACCTATTCGGACAAGCTTGGGCGATTCTGCATCATCGACTTCGAGCTTGCGGAGATTTTACCAGATCCGCATCCCCAACCTAAAGAACTCGCTTAAACCGGTGTCGTCACAACTCATCATTCATTGGGCGGGAGCAACCGTCAGCGGGACGCGTAAAGCACGTAATGACGATTCATGGATTGTCTTTTCCTCAAATCTCGATGGAGCTAAAGTGCTTGGAGATGCAGGTGAAAGTTTGGTGACCAATCAGGATATGGTGTTTGCGGTTTCGGATGGGATGAGTGGAGGCAGCGCGGGTGATCTCGCATCATCACTGATTTTAAAACAAATGGCGCTGATGATTCCTGAAACGTTCAAAGCTGCGGCATCTGGTTTTTTTCCAGATTCGATCACGCATTTGGAAGGAGCGCTTAAAGAAGTCCACAACCATATCAACCAAGCTGGATTGCAGACGGAGGATCAAAAAGGCATGGCGGCAACCCTCGCGCTTGCTTGGTTCACACCAGAGAATATGTATTTAGCGAACGTGGGAGATTCGCGGATTTATTTGTCACGTGAGGGAAAGACCGAGCAGTTGACGCGAGATCATACTGCCGCTTGGTCATCTTGGAAGCGGGGTGAAATTTCTGAAATTGAATACCGCCAACATCCGCGCCGCTCCGCACTCTACGAAGTTGTGGGCGGTGGACATCCAACACTCTGTCCTCATTTCGCTGCGATTCCTTACATGAAGGGAGATCGCTTTCTCATCTGCTCAGACGGCTTGATCGATGGTATTTGGGAACGACACATTGTAGAGGCTCTTGCTGAGAGCGAAACCCCTCAACAAACTGCTGATAGACTTCTTAAACGCGCTATCGAAAACTCAGGAGTCGATGACACGACTCTGGTAGTGATCCATGTGGATTAATCTAACTCACGACGCTCTCGGTAACGTGGGCAAGTATTCGCTACGGATGATTTTACTGCCACCGGTTTGGAGGTAGCTATCGGCATCGACACTGATGACCTTGAGTCCCATGTAGTAGGTTTCGTGCAGGGTCATGACGGACGCTGCACCAAAGGCTTGGGCGAGGTGATCGCGCAAGAGGCTGGTCTCGATACGTCCGAGGTAGATGAAGGCTGGAGAGGTCTCTCCGGTGGAGTTTTTCCTTATCAAATTAGCAACGGCGAGACTATCCCATTTTCTAACAGAAGTTGCTATGAATGTATGGGAATTGAACTTCGGGAGTCTTGGCTTATCTAAAATCATTTTCATCGTGCAATTGGGGGTAGTAGCTTGATGGGTTTTTTCGAAATGCTTAAGCTTGCTTGAACAATTCCTGCCGACAGTTACGACAAACGTTTCGGGCTCCTATCAACAATTTGAAATTTATTTGATGACTGGGTTGACTCTTTAGGCGTGGGGTCGGAATAATCCGCGGCGGAAGCATTCTCAATCACTTATCTTTATGGAAAACGTCATCATCATCGGAACCGGCTGTGCCGGATACACAGCAGCGATCTACACAGCCCGCGCGAATTTGAACCCATTGATGATCTCAGGAACCCAACCGGGAGGTCAGCTAACGACCACGACCGAGGTGGAAAACTTCCCAGGATTTCCTGAGGGTGTCATGGGGCCGGACATGATGATGAATATGCAAAAGCAGGCAGAGAAATTTGGAACGCGCATTCAATACGCGACCGTGGAGTCGATTTCGAAAAACGCGGACGGGACCTTCAATGTGAATTTGAGCGGCGAGACTCTGCAATCGAAGACCGTGATTATTGCAACCGGTGCAGCACCGAGGCACTTGGGTCTTCCGAATGAAAAGGAACTCATCGGTCGTGGCCTGACTTCCTGTGCGACCTGTGATGGTGCGTTCTACCGCGATGTGCCAGTGGCAGTGATTGGTGGTGGGGACAGTGCCTGTGAAGAAGCGGGTTTCTTAACTCGTTTCGCGAGCAAGGTGTATCTCATTCACCGTCGTGAAGAATTACGGGCTTCGAAAATCATGGCGGATCGCGCGTTGGCAAATCCTAAAATTGAGCCGGTATGGAACAGCGGTGTGAGCGAATATCTTACGAATGAAAAAGGTGAGATGCGCGCGATCAAATTAAAAAATTTGGTGGATGGTTCGGAGAGCGAACTGGAAGTTGATTGTGTTTTCGTAGCGATCGGCCACGTGCCTAACAGCAGTTTCGTGAGTGGCTTGGTGGACCTCGATGAAAACGGTTACATTCTTCAGGTGCCGGGCCGGACCGCGACCAAGACGCCGGGACTTTTCGCCGCAGGCGATGTTGCGGATCATTATTACCGCCAAGCGATTACGGCTGCAGGCCAAGGATGCGCTGCTGCGTTGGAGGCGGAACGGTATCTTTCTGAGCACGAGTAGCGGAAGAGTGAATGATGAATAGTGAATAGTGAAAGAAGAGCGCGCAGCAGAATTCACTCTTCACTATTCATCATTCACTATTCCTTCCCTTGCTTCAGCACTTTAAAGACTTCCGGTGGAACGTAGCGTTTGACGGTTTCTTCCCAGCCTTCTGGGCCTGTAAGTGATTTGATCATGCTTGAGGACAGCTCTGCGACGTCGCGCGGTGGCATGAGAAAAGCGGTGGTGATTTCTGGAGCCATGTCGGCATTGATGTGGCGCATCACGCGTTCGTATTCGTAATCGTTGGGCGAACGAATCCCACGTAAGATGTAGGTGGCGTTTTTCTTTTTCGCATAATCGACCAAGTAACGGTTGTCGAAGTGGTCGATTTCAAGGCGATCACTTGTCGGTAACGAAGCGCGCAACATCTCGAGCCGTTCCTCAACGCTGTAGGAATAGGATTTTGAAGGATTGCTGCCGATGGCAACAATTAGGCGGTCGAACATTTCAAGGCCTCGTTGGATCATCCAAAGATGGCCATTGGTTGGTGGGTCGAAAGAACCGGCGTAGACAGCGATGCGCATGGTGTGATAGATCTGTTAGATTCCTTTGAAGCCGCCGTATTCTTTGTATGTGCCAGTCGGTAGGGCGACGGGTCGCCACTCGCGGCTTAGTCGGCGGTATTTAGAGATGAACTGGCTGGGATCTGCCCAGTGTTCCATCGTCGAAGGTATGCCGCTTCGATTCATTCCGATGTTGATGTTATGGCGCATTTCGAAATGAAGATGGGCTGGATACATACCTCGGTTCGTGCCTATCGTTCCGACCTGTTGGCCGCGCTTGATGGATTGGCCATTCTTCACGAGAATTTTATTCAGGTGAGCGTAGAGAGAATCGATGAATTTAACAGAGCCGCTGGATGGGTCACGATAGGCATGGCGGATGAGCACCACATTTCCCCAACCGGTTTTCACATCATGAGCGAAAGTGACGATGCCATCGGCGACGGTGTAAACCGGGTCGCCGAGGTCGGTGTTGCCGCCGCCGCGTCCGTTCCAGTCCTCGCCATAGTGCGCGGGCGAGCGCAGGCGCAGGCCACGGGATTTGTAATAGTTTTTCGCATCGGGCTTGCCGACCGGGTAGTCGAAGCCATCGGCGATGTTCACCTTGGGAGCGGCGAGCGCGGTGGTCGGGGTAAAAACGGCGAGGAAGAGAACGAGGAAAAAACCGACCCATGCAGGTCGAAACATCCGACCATGCAAATTCTGGTTATTTCCGAGGAGTCTTCTCATCTGCGCCTAGTTGAGCCTGTGAAGGCAAGTTCGGGCAAGAGAAAAGAAAAACGGCGCACCTTTGTGGGGTGCGCCGTTTTGAGGGAAGTTAAGTTTACTGCTGTTCATCCACCTTCAGCGGGCGGTAGCCGCCGATGGATTTGAAGTAGAGGATTAGGAACAGGAAGATGCTAGCCATTGCCAGTGGGATGATGGAATCGACCTTCAATGTCTTCCTGTTTCCGACGATGTCGGCGTCCACCACGGTTTGCTGTGCCGGGGTAAGGGCAGCGGCTTTTTCAGCGACTTCAGCGGGAACTTCCTTGCCGGCTTCGGTAAGCGTGGTGGCGAGTTTTTTCGCGCCGGCGGCTGCCTTGGCGGCCTCAAGTTTGGCAGGGTCGATGCTCTTGACCTCCTCGAACACAAGGAACTTACTGGTGTTCTCTCCAGCAGTCCATTCTGCGTGAATCGCTGCATCTTTTTTGGCAAGTTCTTCAGCAGCGAAGCGGTCTTTGAAATAACCGAGTCCAGGGCCACCGATGAGTCCTGCTGACATCATGCCGACGCCGCCCATGAGAGAGATCGCAATACCACCCGTACGAGGGAAGCGATCGGAAACTACGGCGAGCATGGTAGGCCAGAAGAAGGTCTTACCGAAGGCGTAGACTAAAAGTGCACCAAGCGCGGGACCGAAAGCGGAGACTGCACTGACGAGGTTGAGGCCGAGCACGGCGAGGAGTGCGCAGACAAAGAGCAAACCGATGGGTTTGAGGCCGACCTTGGTCTCGATGAAGTGGGCACAGAATCGGAGTCCGAACATCATAAGCGATGTGAAGACGAAGAGGATTTTGCCTTCGGTAGGGTTAAGGATAGCGCCAGTGATGTTCTGGATCCAGCCGTCAGTTCCAAGTTCGACTGCTCCGACGAGAGCGTGTGCCACGAAAAGGAGTGCTAGCATCCAGTGACCGATGGAGAAGCCAGTAAGGGTAACAATGGAACCGAGAACCAAAACTGCAATCAGAGATGCGAGGACGGTGCCGATAAGCGGTTGGTCAAAGAACGGAGTGAGGAGGCCTTTGAAGAAAAGATAGAGCATGAAACTCACGACAGCACCGCCAAGGAGGCCGACATCCTTGAGCATTTCGCCAAACTTGAGGCCTTTTTCTGTGGCTTCGGATTTTGGATATTTCTGTCTAAAGAACATCGCTCCGTAAACAACGGTCGGGATGAGGTAGAGCGAGAGCTGAGCTTTCCAACTCCAATCAAATTTATCACCGAGGACCCAGCCGATCACACCACCGAATACCATGCCGAGTGGCCATGAGGCGTGGAGGATGTTGAGGTAGTGGTTACGGTTATTGGGGAAAAGTGTAGCAACCAACGGATTGGAAACCGCTTCGAGCACGCCGTTTGCAGCACCGAAGGCGAACATGCCCCAGAATAGAAACTGGTAGGCGACACTTTGTTCTTGTCCAGCGGCTGCGCCGAATGTGACGAAAGCAGAGAGCAAATGGAGTGCGAAAGCAGCGAAAACGAGTTTGCCGTATCCGAATTTGTCGACGAGAACCCCGCCGATCATGATACCGAAACAGAAACTGGTGAAACCGGCTCCGCCGATTGCTCCGAGTTGAGCTCCGGTGAATCCGAACTCAGCTGCCCAAGTTCCGAAAATACCTCCTCGAACGCCGAAACCAACTCCGGCGGCCAAGATGGCGGTGAATCCGGCCCAAAGGAGCCGCTTAGCATTTGGTGCAATTGCTTCTGTATTACTCATAGATTTGTATTAGAGGTGCTGAGGGAATTATCGGTTTGGGAAGGGGTTGGCAAGAACTTCGGCGGGTTAGGTGGTAAAAAAATCGTTAAAAAAATCCCGAACAGGGTTAAGTTTCGGCAAATAGCTGCTAAAAACAGAGGTTCGGGGCGTAAATCGGGTTTTAAAATCCATGGGATATTTGAAAATATCGGTTTAGGGAACGATATGCCGCTAGTTGCTTACGGCTTGTCCGTCGCTGCCGAGTCCAAGGCGCGATGAGGGCGCGGATAAGCATCCGCAACCGAAGAGCAACGCCGGAATCGGCGTCCTCAGGCCGGTATTGTGAAATCCTTTCCGCAGAGCGGCACAAATCCAAAGCCTGATCCGTTCCCGTTTCGGTAAGGACTTTTGGCAAACGGTCTAAGTCCTAAAATGAATAAAATCCCGCTTCACCTAATGATTTGATTTCCTGCAAAAGTAACGGTGACTGAAGATCGCCACTACAATGCCCCGAATCTTCTGTGGCGTTTATGATATTCTTCGACGGCGTCGAAGAGGTCTCCTTGGCGAAAGTCCGGCCACATTTTCTTCACGATGACGATTTCCGAGTAGGAGATCTGCCAGAGTAGGAAATTGGAAACGCGCATTTCGCCCGAGGTGCGAATGAGGAGGTCGGGGTCGGGGATGTCTTTGGTGTAGAGGTTTTGGGAGATAAGCTTGGCATCAATTTCCTCAGGTAAAATCTCACCTGCCACGGCGGCTTTGGCGATTGCGCGGACAGCAGCGGTGATTTCTTCACGGGCACCATAGGAGAGAGCTAGAACCAAGGTCATGGTTTCATGGTTCTTGGTTTGTTCTTGGATGCGATCCAGGCGCTTGCGGGTTGCGGCGGGAAGTCGTTCCAGATCGCCAATGGCTTGCAGACGGATGTTTTGTTTATCTAGCTCACTGGCTTTTTCATCGAGAAACCGATCCAGTAACTTCATCAGGGCGTCGACTTCGTTTTTGGGTCGGTTCCAATTTTCTGAGGAAAAGGCGTAGAGAGTGAGGTATTTCACACCGAGTTCGATACATGCCTCGGTGACCTCGCGGATGGATTCGGCGCCCGCGCGATGTCCCTCAGCACGAGGGAGACCACGTTCTTTTGCCCAGCGGCCATTGCCGTCCATGATGATCGCAATGTGAGAAACGTGATGATGGTTGGATGAGGTCATGGTTCGTTTTCTGGTCTAAACATCCCACCGTAGCCTGGCTTGTAGAGGAAAAGAGAGGAGTGTTGGGCGATGATTTCAAAGTGCTTATCGATGGAGTACACACGGACATCATCATGAATGGCAATGGAGGCGATAAGGACATCTAGCCACGGCAGGTTCAACCCTTTACCGCGTAGGGACCAAGCTAGAGAAATCGCACGATTCCAATCTTCCTCCTTGAAGGGTCGATAGGGAATTACAGAAAAGAACCGACCAAGGTGAGTGCGTTCTTCTTTACGGGCGCCACCGATGACTTCGAGTCGAATTGGGGCACACCACGAGGCCTCATAGGTATCTAAGAGCCCCTCGAGTGCTAGTTTCACCCGCATGTCGCCTTTAGGGCGAAAACTTTCAATCCAGACTGAGGAATCAACGAGGACCATTATTTTTCGTCTGGGTAAAGAGGAGGAATGGGATCGGTGAAGTCAGAAGATGCCGTATCTTCTGGGCCGTAATAATCAAACGCTCCTTCTCGGATGAGGCGTCCGAATTCTTTAGCTTTTTTTCTGCGAACAAAATCAGTGACGGCTTTTGCGACCGCTGGACTTTTATTTTTGTCTCCAGTGATCTCCAAAAGATCTGCTAAAATGCTTTCATCGATGTCTACCGTGATTCTCATGGAAGAAAATTAGCATCAAATTTCATCAATAAAAGACAAAAAATGATGAAAAATGAGGATTTATGCTTGTAAAGTCTGCTTGCGATCGGGTCCGACGCCGACGAATGCGATGGGTGCATCGCAGAGTTCGGAGAGGCGAGTGAGGTAAGCTTGGGCGTTTGGCGGAAGTTGATCGTAGCTCGTGCAAGCGGTGGTGTCTTCTTTCCAACCGGGAAGAGTTTCATAGATCGGCTTTGCCCGCTCCCAAAACGAACGATCCGCTGGAGGAAGATCGTGTCTAGTGCCATCAACATCGTAGGCAACACAGATTTTTAGTTCATCATATTCGTCGAGACCATCGACATTGGTGACGGCGAGGCCGGTGACACCATTGACCATGCAAGCGAAGCGGAGCAGGACAGTATCGAGCCAGCCACAGCCACGAGGACGACCGGTTGTAGCCCCGAATTCACGACCGAGATTGTGAAGGTATTCGGAAAGTCCCTCGTCACAGGTAGGGAATGGACCGGAACCAACGCGGGTGGTGTAAGCTTTGCAGACGCCGATGACTGACTCGATGGCAGTAGGCGGCAGGCCGGTGCCAGTGGTGGATCCGCCGGCGGTGGTGTTAGATGAGGTGACGAAGGGGTAGGTTCCGAAATCAATGTCGAGAAGGGTTCCCTGAGCACCTTCAAAAAGCAGGTTTTTCTTCGCCTTCCATGCTTTGTGCAGGACAGGGATCGTATTGGTGACGTGTGGACGAAGGCGCTCAAACGCTGCGTAGGTATCCGCGATAACCGCAGCAGCAGTGAAGGTAGGTAGATCGTATTTGGTGAGGATCTCATTCACTTCGGAAATACGGCGGGTGATCTGTGCTTCGGCAAAAGGACGGTCTAACAGATCCGCCATGCGGAGTCCACAGCGATTGACTTTATCGGCGTATGCCGGGCCGATCCCGCGTTTGGTGGTACCGATTTTTTGATCACCGAGTGAAATTTCACGAGCGGCATCGAGTTCTTTATGAAAAGGCAATACGACGTGAGCGCGATCCGAGATCAGAAGTTTCTCTGGGCAGATTTTAATGCCTTGTCCTTCAATGCGTTCGATTTCGATGCAGAGGCCAATGGGATCGACGACGACACCGTTACCGATGACGTTGATTTTATTGTCCCAGAGAATTCCGGAAGGTAGGAGGTGAAGGACGTATTTGGCGCCTTTGGCGATGACGGTGTGGCCGGCGTTGTTGCCGCCTTGGCCGCGGATGACGACATCGGCAGACTCGGTGAGGTAGTCAACGATTTTGCCTTTGCCTTCGTCGCCCCATTGGAGGCCGGTGATTACTGTGTTCATAAATTTCAAATTTTTAACCGCGAATGAACGCGGATTGTGGCTGAGTTTTTGGGATGTGGAAAGTTAACCGCGAATGAACGCGAATGGACGCTAATGAAGATTGGGTGGGTTGGAGTCTTTGGAAAGAACGACTCGTTCCCATTCCAGTCGTGGATTCTTGAAATTGATGATGAGTCCCACGGGGAGTTTGGTGACGCGTAAGTAATTGAGAACCTGACCACGCTCGATATCAGTAATGCGATCGATAGTTTTAGTTTCGACGATGATTTTTTCGTGGGCGATGAGGTCGGGAATAAATTCGCCGACTTTTACCTGTTTCCAACTGACTGGATACCTCGGTTGTTGGAGAAATGGAATTCCTCTATAACCGAATTCTACAACAAGGGAGTTTTCATAAATCTTTTCGTTTAGGCCGTGGCCATGACCGTTTGATATCTCCAGCGCACAGGAGATAATCTCAAAGACTTCGTCTTTGAAAATTAATTCGCGTTCATTCGCGTTCATTCGCGGTTAATCTTACTTGTCTCAATGAGTTCCGCGAAGTCGGTAAAGAAGTGCGCCGCGTCGTTGGGGCCGGGGGCGGCTTCTGGGTGGTATTGGACTGAGAAAATGGGCAGGGTTTTGTGGCGCATGCCCTCGACGGTATTATCGTTGAGGTTGATATGAGTGACCTCGATGTCGTCCGGGAGAGAATCGGGATCGACTGCGAAACCGTGGTTTTGCGAGGTAATGGAAATTCTTCCGGTGCGGAGATCTTTGACGGGTTGGTTGCCGCCGCGGTGTCCGAATTTGAGTTTGAACGTTTTTCCGCCATAAGCGTGAGCGAGCAACTGGTTGCCAAGGCAGATACCGAAGGTTGGGAGCTTGGTGATGAGCTGTTTGATTTCCGCATGGATATAATCAAGTGCGGCTGGATCTCCAGGGCCGTTGGTGAGGAAAAGTCCATCGGGTTTTTTCGCGAGGATTTCTTCAGCAGAAGTGGTGGCGGGCACGACCTCAACCTCGAAGCCTGCTTGGCGTAGCATGCGGAGTTGGTTGTATTTTAAACCAAAGTCGATTGCGACGACTCGGTATTTCACCGCGGGTAATTCTTGGTAAGTTTCCGTTTCGCCGATGGACGCGTTAGGGAGTGTCCATTTGCGCGATTCTTCTGCCCAGATGTATGAATGTTTGGTGGTGACTTCTTTAACAAAGTCGGAGCCTTCCATCGGTGCGGAGTTTTTCGCAGCAGCGACAGCATCGGTTTCGGAGAGTTCGGTGGTGACACAGGCGCGCATGGCACCGAGAGAGCGGAGGTGAATGGTTAGAGCGCGTGTATCAATCCCTTCGATACCGAGGATGTCGTGGCGCTCGAGGTAAGAAGAAAGACTTTCTTGTGAACGCCAGTTAGATGGAATTTCGCAAAGCTCGCCGATGACAAATGCGCGGATGTGTGGACCAGCGGATTCGTTGTCTTCTTGGTTCACTCCGTAGTTACCGATCATCGGATAAGTCATCGCGACGATTTGGCCGCGGTAAGAAGGATCTGTAATCACTTCTTGATAACCTGTCATGGAGGTGTTGAAGCAAATTTCTCCGGTGGTGGTTCCGCTGGCTCCGAAAGAAATTCCAGAAAAGCAGCGTCCGTCTTCGAGGGCAAGGATAGCGGTCGTGGGCACGGGGCGGGAGGTTATGTACCTCTGGCGCGGTATGGAACACAAAATTTCACGGAAGATGAAGTTCTCGGAAATCGGGGTGCGAAAGGGGTTGCAAAGCCCCTCACCATATTGGAAATAGCGATATGCACCGCACCTTTGCAGAGTTATATCAGGCAGAGGCTTATCCTCCGATGAGTCACCCGAGTGCCGATCCCGCCGTGATTGCAGAGGTTGCGAGATTTTTTGGGCTTTCTGAGTCCAAGGTTGAGGGTGCTAAAATTTTAGAAATTGGCTGTGGGACAGGGCATCATTTGCTCTCTGTGGCGAGTCGTTTGCCGGCTGTAGAATGCATGGGAGTGGATGTATCCAGGAGATATATCTCCAAAGCAAAAAATCTTGCGCGGCAGGCACGGCTGAAAAATGTTAGTTTTTGTGAGAGTTCGATCTTAGATTTCAAGTCCGAGGAAGAATTTGATTTCATTATCGCGCATGGAGTTTTTTCTTGGGTGCCGAACGAGGTGAAAGTGGGGATGATGGATTTTATCGGAAAACGGCTCTCGAAACATGGAGTCGCAGTGGTGAGTTTTAATGTGGTTGCTGGCTGGAAGGAGCGAATGCTGGTGGTTGAAAAAGTGCGAGCGATTCAAGCGGTGGGCGGAGTGGATGAAATGACGGCGCTCTCGGTTTTTAGAGATGTGGCTGATGGAAGGGAAACGGAGATCGTGGATGATATGCTGGCGAAGGGCGTCGAAGTTTTAGCCTGTGATGACTTCGGGCCGCTGACGGATGCGTGGTCACTTGGTGCGGTGGTGAAACTTGCGGAATTGAGTGGGTTGCGCTGGCTGGGTGATTCCATGACGGGAGAGAGGGGAGATGACGTCACGGACACAAAATTACGAACGACTTTTCGTTCCGAGCTTTTTTGTCGCAGCGATGCAGCACTTAGTGAATTGACGCCCATTCCGACAAAGTCTGAATCCAACTTTTCCGTCCCAAATTATCCCAAGCTGGATCCATGGCGTTTGGTGTGTGCGCAGGAATGTTTGCCTCTGGTGGATGCGAAACTCAAATCCTGCATCTTTCCGTTTTCTCAACTCAAAGTCTTAGCCGCGATGGATGGCAGTCGTTCGATGATGGCTTTGGCTGACTTTGCAAAAGAGGTATCGCCTGATTTGGATTTTGTTCCTTGGTTGCGGTATGTGGCGAAGAGAGGATTTTTCAGCTCATCGAGCGAAACTACGCTCTAAAGGGATATCATGAATTTGGTAACCATTCACGTAAGGACTTTTGAGAAGCCGTCTGGTTCGCTCATTCTAAACTCCAAGAAACGGAGTCGCGTTTGCTTTTCTAGCCCAGCGTTCTTCGGCGCTTTGAGGATTTTTCATCAGTGGCGCGAAGTGTTCGGCGATGATGCGCGGGTCGATAAACTTTGGTGAGTGAGGCTGCGTGCCTTCAGGACAAGACGGAAATTCAAGATCCGCTAACGAGGGAAGCTTGGATTCGGTCGATGGCTGTTTGTCCTCCATGTTTGAGGACGGTAGCTGAAAATTCTGTATCGTCGAGAGAGAGTTTGTGAACGCGGATCAGTGCGATGACATCGCTTTCTCATGTAGAGCTTTCATTTCAGATGCCGGAATGGGAGTCGGATCTGGATATTCAAAAATCTCTCCTTCAAAATTACGCAG
>JBILMI010000120.1:0-7318 GCA_044375585.1 Luteolibacter sp. | reverse complement strand
CCGATACACCAGTCAAATGGCTGTTTAAAATAGTACCAGTAAAAAATTCAGCTTTTTACGAAAAGACTTTTGAGAAACGGTCTAAATGAAAATTTCTTCCATTTTCGTCTTGCCAAGAGCTCGCAGGTAGCTAGGTTGCGCGCCCCATGCCACGAGTAGGAGGAAAAGCAAAAACACGGAAGGCCGTCGCCAAACGCTTCAAAGTCACTGGCACCGGGAAGGTACTACGCCGTCATCAAGGAAAACGCCACTTGCTTCAATGCAAGAGCCGCAAGCGCAAACGCGCTCTCGGTAAAGCGGGCCTTGTTTCAGCTGCCGACATCAAAAATGTCAAAGAGAACCTTCCTTTCCATTGATAGAGAAGTAAACGACAGCCCACGACCTCGTCCGCGTAACGGACGACCTTTACGCAGCCTGATCCGATAAACCGGAAACACGAACAGGTGAGACTGCGGAAGGAAAGATAAATAACGACTTGTTCACAACCAAACAATAACATGCCAAGAGCCACCAATTCCCCAGCAAGTCGCAAGCGCCGCAAGCGTACGCTACTTCGGGCAAAGGGCTTCCGCGGTTTCCGCTCGAAGCTCTTCCGCTACGCCAAGGACGCTGTCCGTAAGGCGCAACAATACGAATATCGTGACCGTAAAAGACGCAAAGGACAATTCCGTCGCCTCTGGACTCAGCGTATCAACGCTGCCGTCCGTAACGAAGGAATGACCTACTCGCGCTTCATCGAAGGCCTCAAAGCCGCTGGAATCGAAGCTGACCGTAAGATCCTTTCGGATCTCGCGATCACCGATGCTGCTGCTTTCTCAGCCATTGTTGCACAAGCAAAAAAAGCTCTCGAAGCTAAGGCGCAAGCTGCTTAATCGAGAACCCCACAGTTAAAATCAAGCAAGTCGCCTGACAGCAATGTCAGGCGACTTTTTTGTTTCCAAAACGAATGGTCTGCGTGACTCCAGCCTGCTCCGGTGAAGTCGATGATCACCCCCCAATATCTGAACTGCTGTTGATAACATGTGGCACTCTCAACTAGACCTTTTGCCAAAAGTAATTGCCGAAAAGGCCGAGCCTGTGGATGCCGAATCCAAGGCGCGATGAGGGCGCGGATAAGCATCCGCAACCGAAGAGCAACGCCGGAATCGGCGTCCTCAGGCCGGCACTGTGAAATCCTTTCCGCAGAGCGGCACAAATCCAAAACATGATCCGCTCCCGTTTCGGTAAGGACTTTTGGCAAACGGTCTAAGCCAAAGCTTCAGCCTCAAAGATGGCAGTCTTTTACAGTACTTCTAGGTTGGAATCATTCTCCGTTTCGTTCACGTTTCTTACATGAAACCACTCTTAATCGCTTTATTCGTGTCTTCTAATTTAATGGCCACAACCATTTCCGTCGTCCCTGTCTACGAACCTCTAAGTCTATACGGAACTGATACCGGCGACATCATTGTGGATATCGGCGAAGCACTCCAAGCTGCCGTTATGCCCCGCCCAATGGCAATCACAGGCGCTGTCCCTGAAGCATTAGTCGAGGCAATCCGTACCCCTCACCCCATCCCGACCAATGCCGATAACTACAAAGTGAAAGAGGCTAACTTATTGATTCTCTGCAATCTAACCATGGCAGCTGAAATGACCGAAGAAGGAATGACAGTAAATTTGGATGTTTCAAAAATCGAAATCCCAACAGAAATAGACATGACGGCTCGTCAACTCATCCGTATCACATTCGCTGCTTTACAGAAAACCTTGGAAGCTTACCAGCAGCAGCAAACTGAACCACTTCACGTAGGTATAAAAATCACCGGCACGACCGAAAAAAACGTTACTCTGAAAGACCTTGAAGCCACCTTCATCGTCCCGCCGGCGAATGAATGAATCATGGGAGGTAATTGATCCACGCCTATTGGTTTAGCCTCAGGACCAAAAAAAATCAGTCAATGTGATCTTCTGGGTTGGACGATCGGCAGTTCCTGTTCATTCTCTGCCCATCCGATATGCCACACACTGCCAATAAAGATCCACGCCCTTTTAAACGCGCCATTCTAAAACTCAGCGGTGAAGCCCTCCGTGAGCCAGGCTCCGCAGACAACATCTCTCCTGAAATCGTTCAGCGTATTGCCTCCGAAATCAAAGAGGCAGTCCATTCTGGACTCGAACTCGGCATCGTCGTCGGCGGCGGAAATTTCTGGCGTGGCGCAAGTGCATCCGCTCGCGGGATGGATCGAGCTACTGCCGACTATGTAGGCATGCTCGCCACAGTGATGAATGCTCTTGCTCTCGAAGGCGCTCTCTCCCATATCGGTGTCAACTGCACTGTAATGTCAGCGATTGAAATGAAAAATGTCGCAGAACCTTTTATTCGTCGTAAGGCAGAACACAAATTAGATACAAAAACCGTTGTTATCTTTGCAGCTGGAACCGGTAGTCCGTTCTTCTCCACCGACACCACAGCCGCCCTTCGCGCCAGTGAAATGGGAGCCGATGTCATACTCAAAGCTACACAAGTCGATGGCGTTTACAGCAGCGACCCACGTAAAAATTCAGATGCCAAACGTTTCGAAACCGTTACCTTTCAACACTGCTTGGAAAACCGACTCAGCGTTATGGACGCCACGGCTTTTAGCCTCTGCATGGATAATCAAATCCCTATTATCATTTTTGATCTCGGCCCAACCGGCAACCTCTCTCACGCTCTTCGATCACAACCCATCGGAACACTGGTTCATGGCGAGTGAAAAATTTAAATCTCAAATTTCAATATTGTCCCCGACACCTTTTCTAACTTGAGATTTGAACCTTGAAACTTGAACTTTAAAATTATGTTAGATCCATTACAAACCATTAAAAAAGTTGAAGCCGACATGGAATCCGGTATCGAACACCTAATCCATGATTTCTCTGGAGTTCGAACAGGCAAAGCATCCCCTTCTCTCATTGATAATCTCGATGTTTACGTCCATGCATATGGCGGCGTGCAAAAACTCAAAACGCTCGCCGTAATCAATACCCCTGAGCCACGCATGCTCAACGTCCAACCCTTCGATCCATCCACCACAAGAGATATCGAAAAAGCAATTCGTGAATCCAAACTAGGTCTCAACCCAGCCGCAGCCGATCGCTCCATTCGCGTCCCCATTCCAGAACTCTCTGAAGAGCGCAGACGCGACATGGTCAAACTCATCAAACAACTCGCCGAGGAAGCCAAGGTCCGCCTTCGATCCGCCCGTAAAGCCGGACTAGACGAAGCCAAAAAAATGAAAGTCGATGTCATTCTGACTGAGGACTCTTTCAAGGATTACGAAAAACACGTCCAAGACCTCACAAATAAATACACCAAAAAAATCGACGAACTCGCCGTCGCCAAAGAAGAGGACCTCATGAAAATTTGAAACTTCAAATTTCAAATCCCAAATTTCAAGGAAGAGCTTGGGTATAAACAACCCAAGCTTTTTCTGTGTCTGGGATTTCCTTGGAAATTGGATTTTGAAAATTGAAATTTAAAGTTTTTCCACTTGCGCGCTATCCGCTTCTTCGCCTAAACCTTCGACCCACCCGTAAGGGGCGTTAGCTCAGTTGGTAGAGCACTTGCATGGCATGCAAGGGGTCAGCGGTTCGAATCCGCTACGCTCCACTTTTACGGGTATACACGGGGCTCGAGCATAGATCCTCTAAGTCCTATAGGACATATCTCCCCACCATTCATTTAATCTGAATCTTTTTTAGCAGATTATTGTCGAAGTCGTATCTTCACCTATGTTCATCCCATGAAACTTTTTCTCGCGCTCGCGGCAACTCTCTCATTTACCTGCACTTCACTGCACGCCCAAGAACCCGATCCTAACCACATCCTCGAAGGTGCCAGACTCAGCGCCGCACTCACCAAGCTCGACGCTGGATTGAAAGGCCACCTCTCGAACAATGGAAAAAAAATCCCCATCGAGATTTTCCTCAAAGGCAAAGACATCCAATTCCAGTTTTACGAAAACAAAGCATGGCGTGTCTTCCACCTTCGCCTCAACGATGATCACAACGATCTATTTGAAATCATCGATGGTAAAACGGTTGATTTTCCTCGCGCCAAGCTCACGGAATCCATTGCCGGAACCGATCTCACTTACGAAGACCTCGCGCTACGCTTTTTCTACTGGCCCAATCCAAAACTTGAGAGCACAGAAAAAGTCGGCACCGAAGACACCTACAAACTCCGCCTTGATAAACCCGCCGATGCGGCTGGAAATTACTTCGCCGTCTATCTTTGGGTTCATACAAAATTTGGTGCATTCATGAAAATTCACGGACACGCCAAAAACAAAGATCTTCTCAAAGAATTCCTCGTCGAAGACGTCATGAAAGTCACTGATGAGGTTTGGACACTTCGCAAAATGCAAGTCTCTAGCTACAAATACGGACGCCGCAATTCGATCACCGACATGGTATTAGAAAAGCCCGCTAAAGAAGAACTGAAGGGCCTACGCTAAAATAGCTATCGCATCGCACCACATGCCATAGGATCGGCGTCCGGTCGTTTTTATCACGAATCCACAAATGGACCGCCCGACTCCAGTCGCGCTAGATCAATATATTCGCCCATAATTGGAAAGATTAGCGTTCATTTGCTTTATTAGAAAAATTACCCTACTTTTGCGCACAATTCCTGCTTGTCCCAAGGCACTACCTGCTCTTTATTTCCAACCCGCTCACATGACTAATCCCTTCTATCATTCCAGCACCCCCCTAGTCTCTGATTCCTTACACAGCCTCAGCCGTGAACACGACAACTGTGGTATGGGCGCTATCGCCCACCTCGAGGGGAAACGCTCTTATACCGTGCTAGATCACGCACTGACATCCGTATCCTGCATGACGCACCGAGGTGCGGTCGATGCTGACATGAAAACCGGCGACGGATCTGGCATTCTTTCTCAAATTCCATTCCCACTTTTCATCAAAGCCGCTGAAGCTCTCGGCCACAAAGTAACTAACCCAGCTGACATCGCCGTTGGCGTTTTCTTTTTCCCTGCAGGAAACGACAAACAAACCGCTTCGATCAAAGAAATCGCCGCTAAGACGATTGCCAAACGCAACATCTCCGCCATCGGTTGGCGCGAGGTTCCCGTCAACATCGATGCACTCGGCAAAATCGCTCAAAAATCCCGCCCAGAAATCGAGCATCTCATCATGCTCAAACCCGATGGCATGGACTCTCTCGAGTTCGAGCGTAAACTTTACCTGTGCCGCCGTGAAATCGAACACGCAACATCAGGCATCCACGGCTTCTATATGCCGACCTTCTCGAATCGCTTGATCTCATACAAAGCACTCGCAATGCCTGCCGCGCTGCGCGCTTTTTACTGCGATCTTACCAACCCCGATTTCGAAACCGCGATCTGTCTCTATCACCAACGCTTCTCCACCAACACTTTCCCCGCATGGCCACTCGGACAACCGTTCCGCATGATGTGCCACAACGGCGAAATCAACACCGTCGAGGGTAACCGTAACTGGATGACCTCGCGTGAGGAATTCTTCGAATCGCCAATCTGGGGTGATGAAATTGACATCGTCAAAAATCTCATCCGCCACGGCGAGTCGGATTCTGCATCGCTTGATCACTGCCTTGAACTCCTTATCCTCTCCGGCCGCTCACCCGAGCACGCAATGTGCATGCTAGTTCCACCAGCATACCGCAACGATGAAGACATCTCCGACGAACTCCGCGCTTTCTACCAATTCATTCGCTCGTTCTCCGAACCTTGGGACGGCCCTGCTGGCTTAGTCTTCACCGATGGCACTAAGCTCTGCGCATCACTCGACCGCAACGGCCTTCGCCCATCGCGCTACAAAGTCACCGCAGATGGCTTCCTCTACATCGGTTCTGAAGCCGGCGCTGTCATTTTCGATGATGCCAACGTCATTCGCAAAGGTCGCCTTGGACCAGGCCAAATGCTCTCAGCAGATACCTCAACAGGCATCCTCAAGCAAGATTTAGAAATCAAAGAAGATCTTGCCCGTCAAAAACCTTACCGTCGTTGGATCGATGAGAATCGACTTGAACTCCGCAAATTCATTTCCCCTTCCGCACACGTTCCTGATATCGAATTCGATGAACTGGATCTCTCACGCCGCCAAGTTGCCAACGCGATTTCCATCGAAGAACTCGACATGGTTTTCCCACCAATGATCAAAGGCGCACAAGAAGCCGTGTTCTCCATGGGTGACGACATCCCACTCGCCATTCTCTCCATCTATCCACGTTTGCTTTACACGTATTTCAAACAACGCTTCGCCCAAGTCACCAACCCACCCATCGATCCGATTCGTGAATGGGCAGTCATGTCTCTCGGAGCAGGTCTCGGTCCTGAGCGAAATCTGTTAGAAGAATCTCCCAAACATTGCAATTCTATATCACTCGATTCAGCAATCCTGTTCGAACATCAGTTAGAGAAAATCAAGCATATGGCGGAATACGGATTCCCATCCCATGTCCTCGATTGCACATGGGACGTTTCCACCGGAAAAGAAGGACTCAAAGCCCGCATCGACGAACTCTGCAAAGAGGTTGAAGAAGCAGTGGATCAGAAAATCTCAATCATCGTCCTTTCGGATCGTGCGACATCTGCCACACGCGTTCCTATCCCAGCTCTTCTCTCCACCGGAAGTATCCATCACCATCTTAACCGGATTCGCAAACGGATGCGCGCTTCCCTCGTCGTCGAAACTGGAGAAGCTCGTGACGTCCATCAAATCGCTTGCCTTTTCGGCTTCGGCGCAACCGCAGTGATTCCTTATCTCGGCTATGCAACCGTTCGCCAACTTGTTGCAGCAGACCAAGGCAAAAACAAACTGGGTGATGACATGACGCCTCAGAAGGCCATGACAAACTACCGCAAAGCCCTCGAAAAAGGCTTGCTCAAAATCATGTCCAAAATGGGCATCTCCGTTCTCAACTCCTACCAAGGCGCGCAAACGTTCGAAGCAATCGGAATTGGCGACGATGTCGTAAATTTCTCCTTCACTGGAGTGCCATCACAAATCGGCGGCATCTCCTACACAGAGATCGCTGAAGAATCAATCATCCGCCACCAAGCTGCTTACGAAACCGAGGTCCCCGCAGGAGAAACCCTCGACCTCAGCGATCCCGGTTATAACCGCTACCGTAAATCCGGTGAGCGCCACTCATTCACCACTGAGGTGATCAAAAATTTCCACAACTACGTCAAATCCGGCAAACCGGAAGATTACGAGGAATATGTCAGAGTTAGCTTGGAGAGCAATCCCATTGCTATCAAAGACCTACTCAACTTCAAACCATCTG
>JBILMI010000010.1:0-26384 GCA_044375585.1 Luteolibacter sp. | reverse complement strand
TGGAGAGTGAGCGGTGTAATAAACTCACAAGCGGAACGGGTCATGACGGCATGCACGTCGTGCTGAGCTTTGACGAGCTGCGAAGCAAGATCGGCTGCTTTGTAAGCAGAAATGGATCCGGTGATGCCGAGGATAATTCTCATAAGGTGCGGAATTTTTTAACCACGAATTTCACGAATAGCACGAATGAAGATAAGAATAATGAAGACTAAATTTTGAGGGGTATAAATAAAGAAATTTGGTTACTGGGGATCTTATTCGTGAAACTAGGCATTTACCTAGGTAATAACCCGCTTGTGCTGCAATGAAGCGTGTTTGAAGTTGAGAAGGATGGCTAGATTAAGTCCAGTAATTGCCAGGTACCCCATCATCTGGGCGATATGCGTTTCATTGAAGCTTGTTACGACTTTCGGGTCCACAATAACAAGATTGTCGACGAGAAGGTCTGGAATGAGGGTGTCTATTTGGATTCCGTCATAAAACACATCAAACTTGCGTTGTTGCTCTATCTGATGCCCACGCTTCTTGAGTTCTATGACTAGTGCATTTTCGTAAGCTTTTTCACTCAAGCCTGGCTTTAAAGTATTCAAAACTTTGATCGCCGATCCTACAATAGAGTAGCCAAGATCAGCATGAAGGATTTTTGATTTTTTATAGTGATTGTCTAAATCGTTGAATTCCATGGTTTAATTGGGGGGATGCGGAATCTTGGAATGAAGATTCTTAACCACGAATTTCACGAATGGCACGAATAGTAGAGTAAAAAATTCAGAAATCTAAAATTGGAGGGGATTTTCTAACTGCAAAAAAATAATACGAATGTGCACGAATAAGAATTGGTTGAATCATTCATATCAAAAAATTCGAGTTATTCGTGAAATTCGTGGTTAAAAAATTTCAGCTTATCGCAACATCATAACAGCTTTAGATAAAGCTTGAGCTAGGGAATCGATGTCTTGCTCGGTGTTATAGAGGGCGAAGGAGGCGCGGGTGGTTCCGGTAACTCCGAAACGGGCCATGAGCGGTTGGCAGCAATGATGGCCGGTGCGGACGGCGATTCCCATTTGGTCGATCAATGTTCCAAGATCGTAATGATGGATGCCTTCGATGGCGAAAGAGATCGCGCCGATCCGATTGGCTGGGCCGTAGAGATGGATGCCGGGGATTTCGGAAAGCGCTGATGCGGCTTGGTGAATCAAAGCTTCTTCGTGAGCTTGGATTTCCGTTAGACCGATGCCATGGACGTAATCGAACGCGGCTGCGAGAGCGATCGCACCTTCGATGTTTGGAGTGCCGGCTTCGTATTTGAATGGTAGGTCGTTGTAGGTGGTTTTTTCAAACGTGACCTCTTTGATCATCTCGCCGCCTCCACGCCATGGCGGGAGGATTTCTAACAAATTTTTCCGACCCCACAACACGCCAATGCCGGTGGGTGCATAAACTTTGTGACCGGAAAAAACGATGAAGTCGGCTCCGAGTTCTTGGACATTAATTGCAAGGTGCGGGATGGCTTGTGCGGCATCGATCAATACTGTAGTGCCAAATTTCTTTGCAGCAGTAGTCATTTCACGAACCGGATTGACAGTTCCGAAAGCGTTAGAAATCCAGGTGAGAGCTAGGATTTTGGTTTTAGCTGATAGGAGTTGTTGATAAGCAGCTTGATCGAGAACGCCGTGATCATCGCAGGGGATGATGCGCAATACCGCACCGGTGCGCTGGGCGAGCATTTGCCATGGTACGATGTTTGAATGATGCTCTAGGGCGGAAATGAGAATTTCCTCACCGTTAGAAATCGGCAAAATGTTAGCGACGAGGTTGATACCATCGGTGCAGCCAGAAGTAAAAATGACTTCGTCGGGTGAACTGGCGTTGATGTATGTTGCGATGCTTTCCCGCGCTTGCTCATGGGCGGTGGTCGCTTCGCGGGCGAGGAGGTGAGTGCCGCGATGGATGTTGGAATTGATCTTCTCATAATAACGACGAGAGGCATCCAAAACCGCGATGGGCTTTTGGGTGGTGGCGGCGTTGTCGAGATAGACTAATGGACGCCCGTTTACCTGTTCCGAAAGGATAGGGAAATCGGCCTTGAGGGATTGTGAGAGCATGAAGAGGATTGGGAAAGCAGTGTGAGTTGTAATGAACTTTAATGGAATGAGGAAGTCGTGCTGGCTTAGACAGAATGAAATGGAGTCAAGGCGAGGGATTGGGAGAGAGGGGGATTGATTTACGATTCTTGATTGAAGAGGAAAAAATTCTAATCTCCTTAGCGATCTTTGTGTTCTTTGCGATTAATTTTCTGCTTCAAGAAAGTTGTTCAATTGCGGCTTCGAGAGACGTGAGATCCTCAATTGAGATGACTTTCGCATCGGGCGAGATTTTTGCAACCAGTCCGGCAAGGACTTTTCCGGGGCCGATCTCGATGAACTCAGTGTGGCCTGCGGCGACGAGATGTTGAATGGATTCGATCCAACGGACGGAGCCAGTGACTTGGGAGGTGAGGGTTGAGCGGATTTCTTCGGCGGATGCCACTGGGGCTGCGGTGAAGTTGGCGATTACGGGAATCTGTGGAAAAACGATGTTGGTTGAGGCAAGTTCAGCAGCGAGTTTTTCCTGAGCGGTTGCCATCAGGGATGAATGGTAAGCACCGGCGACATTGAGTTTGATCGCACGGCGGATGCCGAAATCTTTCGCTTTAGCGACGGCGTCATCAATACCGGCGCTTGAGCCAGAAATGACGATTTGGCCGGGAGCGTTGAGGTTTGCGACATCGACTCCGGTGGCTTTCGCGAGTTCGCGGATTTTTTCTTCTTCGCCACCAATCAAGGCTGCCATTGCGCCATCGGTGGCGTTGCAGGCTTCTTCCATGAACGTTCCGCGACGAGAAACGAGGTGTAAGCCGTCTTCGAAGGAAAAGGTGCCGGCGGCAGAGTGAGCGGTGAATTCACCGAGCGAGAGGCCTGCGGCGGCGGCGGGCTTGAAATTTGGGAGCCTAGATTTCAGAAGCGCAAGTCCAATCAAACCATGAAGGTAAAGGGCTGGCTGGCACTTGGAGGTTGCGGTGAGAGTTTCCTCAGGACCATTGAACATGATGTCGGTAAGAGAATAGCCAAGTGTGGCATCGGCTTTGTCTGCGAGATCGCGAGCGACATTGGAGGACTCGATCCAATCGCGAGCCATACCGATTTTTTGAGCGCCTTGTCCAGAGAAGAGGATAACGGGTGAAGTCATGGTGGGCTTTTTAAACAGATGAAATCGCCTTGGCTAGTCTTTCGATGATGTTATGTGGGTTGGAGATGGGTTCGGACTAAGATGACAAGGAGACGAGGGCGGGATTTCATCTATTAGCACGGGGTCGAGGAGCCGTGCGACGACTATCCCGTGAATGTGATCCATAAAATTAGCGCCCCGAAAGATGTGCCAGACACAACGCATTGGATATAAAGTGGGGATTATAATTTCTTTAATCCCATTGGAATTAGGTGCAATATGTAAGCTATGCCAAGTGTTACAGTAAAGCAAATGAGAGAGATCGAGCAACGAGTGATGCTTTCTGGGATTTCTGAAGCGGAGCTCATGGAACAAGCGGGAATGGCGCTGGGTCGTGCGATCGGCTCACAATTTCAAGGAATTAGAATGGCCGTGGCTTACATCGGAAAAGGTCACAACGGTGGCGATGCGTTGATTGCATTAAAAGTTCTTAAGGATGAATTCGGCTGGAAAATTGGAGTTCGCTCTAAAATTCCCATGGAAGACTGGGCATTTTTAACTAGAAGACAATGGGCAGATCTGGATCTCATTCGTCTGTTAGAAGATGGATTTGAGAAAAATATTATTTCACCGCTGGTGCTAATCGATGGAGTGGTAGGGATCGGTGTAAATGACAGACTTCGCGATGCTCAATTGAAAATGGCAGATGAGATCAATCGCCTGCATAACGAACATGGTGCCTTGGTGTATGCGGTGGACGTTCCATCGGGGGTTGATCCCGATACAGGTGAGATTTTTCCGGGTGCTGTGGTAGCGGATCGAACGTTCATGATCGGAGTCGCAAAGACTGGATTGCTCCGATCTTGTGCCGCAAACGCGACGGGTCAGCTCACTTTGGTGAAAGTCGATGCGTTACAGGTGGATCAAGCTGGAGAAATAGATTTGATCTGTCCTCAAACGATGAACTTCGGAAAATCACCAAGGCCGTTCGATTTTCACAAAGGCAAGGCGGGTCGGGTGGGGATTGTGGCGGGCTCATCTTCCTTCAGTGGTGCGGCGCTGCTTTCTGCGCTCGGCGCGATTCGTGCGGGTGCGGGTTTAGTGACCTTGTATGCGCGACCAGAAGTAGCTGAAGCGATACGCTCGCGGCTGCCTTTTGAGGCGATGCTAAAGCTCAATGAGAATCCTGAGGAATTGTTAGGGGATCATTTAGATGTAATCGTTGTAGGTCCTGGTTTGGGTGAAATGGATGATGTTTTTGCAAACGGATTGGCGCAGTTGATCGCTCAAACGAAAGTTGCTATGGTGATCGATGCCGACGGTTTGAATTTCATGGCAGAGCGTGGTTTGAAACCGAATTCACATCACATCCTAACACCTCATCCCGGTGAGTTCGCACGTTTGGCTCCGGAGTTGATCGATTTGAATCGCGAAGAAGCGGCGCGGAAGTTTGTTGAGAAAAATGATGCGGTGCTTTTACTGAAAGGTGCGCGGACAATTGTTGCGAAACAAGGTAGCCCATTACGAATCAACTCCACGGGAACTCCAGCTATGTCGAATGGCGGTCAGGGAGATTTGCTTTCGGGAATAATTGGCGCGCTGCTTGCGGGAGGGATGGATGTGTTTGATGCTGCGGCTTATGGTGCTTGGTTATGTGGTCACGCAGCGGAACTTGCTCAAGCGGATATCGGTGAGGTCAGCACCGCGAGTGAAACTGCTGTTAGGCTGGGTGAGGCGATGCGGAGTTGGAAAAGGGGTGGGAGGTGAAGAAGAGTGGGAGAGGAGGAGATTGGGTGAAAATCCAGAAGAATTTTGCTAGTGGGAGGGATCCATTTATTGCCTTGTGGAGGTATTAACAGTGTTTCTGATTGTGATGTTGCTGGGTGATAAGGCCAGTGTCTTTGGGTAGTTATGCCATTCGGGATCCGACCAAGCATAATCGATCATGCTGACTACTGTGCTTTGTATCTCTTGGGGCTTTTTGCTCAGTGCTTTGGAAAATTTTTCATCTCCCCACAGTATCATCAAATGTAAAAGATTACTGCAGTGGGTCTCTCCGCCTTCGCCCATGAAGTTCATTTCGAACAGCTTACCTAAAGCGTTTTCATTAAAGTTGATCGCTTCAATCAGTATTGTTCTGTAATCGATACCGTCGTGAACTCTGGCTTGCGTGTAGATGCTTCCTAGGTAATCGGCGCATTTCGATTCTTCTATAAGATGTTTCCGAGCCTGGTCTTGTATGTGTGTATTCGGAGAAACGCATCCCGTGATAAGTAGAAATGTAAAGAGGTAGCGCTTCATGTTAATGAACTTTATTTATCCTCAACTTTTATCCCTGAGGCTTAAAAACACCATGAGCTAAATAGATAACTAATTCACATCTCGAATGATTCGGAAAATTTGTCGTTCAATATCCACGATCCATTATCTGTAAGCTTTAGCAATAAGAGTGGCGAGACGCCACTCGCACGGCCTGCTTCGGGACGCAGCAGCTACTCTTACCTACGCTTCTTGCCGCCAACCTTTTTCTTACGAATCGGTTTGGATGGCTCATCGTCTAGAAGGGCGGTGTAGGTGTAGGGGAAATCCTCCAGCTTGCGCCTGATGATAGTTTGGTTGACGTAGATCTCTACGGATTTTGCGAAGTCGAGTTCGTCGGCTGTTAATATGGTGAAGGCATCACCTTCGGCTTCGGCACGACCGGTTCGGCCGATGCGGTGGACGTAGTCCTCGGCGTTTTCTGGAACGCGGTAGTTGATGACGTGAGTGACGCCTGAAACGTCGATACCGCGTGCTGCGACATCGGTTGCGACGAGGATTTCGAAATCACCGCTTTTGAATCCAGCGAGGGCTTTCATGCGGTCGGTCTGATTGATGTCGGAGTGCATGGCCGCAACTTTGGTCTGGCCGGTGCTTTTGATCATGCCAGTAACTTCATCGGCCTCGCGACGCGTGCGAGTGAAGATCATGACCGAATGATAATCGGTTTGTTTGAGGAGGGCGAGGAGCAGCTCGTCGCGTTGATCGATAGAAACTGGATAAAACGCGTGGGAAACGGTTGAGGCAACTTCGCGGCGTGCGATTTCGATTTTCACCGGCTCTACGAGGCACCATTGTGCGAAGGTTTGGATCGCCGGTGGCATGGTGGCGGAGAAGAACAAGGTTTGGCGACCTTCCCATGGGCAGAGATTGACGATCTTGCGGACTTGCGGCAGGAAGCCCATGTCGAGCATGCGATCGACTTCATCGAGGATGAGGATTTTCACTTCGCCAAAACGCATCGCGGCTCGGTAGAAGCAATCGACTAACCGACCTGGAGTGGCGACGACGATATCGACGCCGGAAAGGAGTTGTTCCATTTGTGCGCCGAGTCCGACACCACCATAGAGGAGTGCGACTTTCATGCCGGTTTTTGCGCCGTATTTTTCAAATTGCTCGGCGACCTGATGAGCAAGCTCACGGGTGGGTTCCAAGACCAAAATCTGGGGTTTTCCCATTTTCGTGATTTTGGAAAGAGACGGGAGTGCGAAGGCAGCGGTTTTACCTGTGCCAGTTTGTGACGCGCCGATGACGTCCTTACCTTCCAAAATTACCGGGATGGCTTGTGCCTGAATCGGCGTTGGATTGGTATAGCCCGTTTCTAGAACTGCTTCGAGAACGGGTGCGGAGAGGCCAAGTGTGTCAAATCCCATGAGGCGATGGGTTTAGGCGCGTGTTGAGGCAGGGTCAAGGATTTGATTTGGAGGGATTGGGAAGGCAGGCGCCATCGCCGAAGGCGCCGCGTATTGCTGGGCCGGTCTCGGCGAGAGCCTCTATTTTACTTCTTAATCATCACGCGCTCTCTGGTGAACGGTAGTTCGCGGGCGGTTAGCCAGACGGCGGGTTGGAGGTCTTGTCCACCGCCTTTCATGCCTAACAATACGACTTCGATGTCTTGGCTGAGCATGGATTTATCGAGAGGGAAGTAATAGGTATAGCCCGTGCAGGTCTGTGGGCAGAAGCTAAAACACCGATTGCACCGTGGGATTATCGAAGCCTAGTAAAGCAGCAAGCAGCCGTAAAAAAGGGTGGAGCATCACCACTTGGCTATTGGCTCAATACTTCATCCAATTCGCGGCACAATTCAGCCTGCCGATATTACCAGAATACCGCTAAGGGTAGGACATGCGAAAAGGACGATGGCAAGGCTTGAGGGATTTGCGGGGGATAAAGCAATTCCCAATTCTGCTTCCCAGAATGGCTCTTAGCTGTATTCTTAGCTTTAGGTAGAAAAGCAATTTCCTAGCATTTATGAACATCCAGCTAAATCACAACGGACAACAGATAGGGGCATTCTCACGTGAGCAGGTTGAGGGAATGATTAGGAGTGGAGCTATCACTTATGAGACATTGGCATGGACAGAGGGACAGACTGCTTGGAAGCCGGTATACGAAATCATCGGCGCGTCTGTTCCGCCACCACCTCTTGTTGTTAATCATGCACCAGTGTCGAAAGAGATTCATCCGGTTGCCGCGTACTTTATTCCTGTCGGGCGCATAGGTCGAGGCATCTGGTTTCTCCTCAATTTGGCGCACTTGTTTGGAGTTGGGCTACTCGCAGCACCTTTTGTTGACGGTTATGGCGAAGGGAGAGACCTCTACATGTTTATACTCTTTTGTTTCTGGATTTATCTCACCATCGTTAACGCTGGGAAAAGATTGCACGATTTGAATATCTCAGCATGGTTTTCATTTTTAGTCTTCATACCGCTCGTGCCCTTGTTTATGCTGATTTTGAGCGGCACTAAAGGCTCTAACAAATATGGACCAGAACCATGAGTTTTGCGCCTAACCAAGCTCTACGGATAAATATGTAATCTCGTCTAAGTTATAAACGCACGACGAAGCAGGGAGCTCCTTTCTTCTTCCCTAACCCAATTTTACAGTGTATTACCCTTAGATGAAAAAGCAAATTCCAAGCTTTAGATCAGAAATTCATACGATTGCTTTCAATGATTATGGACCTTGGCGTGAGGGGAAGCTATTAGTCGTAAGACGACTGCAATCTGGAGACGCTGTGCCGTTGCCACATCGGTGTGTTAAGTGCAACCAGCCTGGTAAGCCCTTAAAAGAAATTACTTATGTCTGGTCGAATCCTTTGCTCCTTTTTCTACTTTTAGTTCCCTTAGGTATCTTTATCCTACTGTTTGGTTATTTCATTTATCGAAAAAAGATTAAAATGGCCCCAGTTTTATGCGAAAGGCATCAACTGCGTGATAAGATCACCTTGACCATTGGTTTGGTGGGACCCTTGTTGTCTCTGGGTCTTATTTTTTATGCTATGATTGCCCTCGGTATTGATTCAGTAACCTTTTTTCTGGGTTGGATTTTTTTGATTAGCTCGCTCATAGCTGTAGTTATTTTGAGGCCATCTCTTCGGCCCTCAAAAATAGATAATGAGTTCGCTCGTTTTCGAGGTTGCGATAAACATTATCTTAATAACTTACCGCCTACTTTTAATTAAAGTATTTGTAAGAGCCCCCTGTAGCGGAACAGATTGAAATGAGAGTTTCGGCTTGCTACAAAGCAAACTAAACAATGAACAGATGATCTCCACCTTTCGGGTTTTTTGTATTCAGAAATCAAGACCGAGCGTCCACTTGGTAGAGCTTTTTCAGGGCGGCTACATCCGCCTCGAAGTCGTAGAGGTAGAACCGGGGGCTGATCTGGAAGTGCGGGATTTTCCGCATCCGCACCCATTCGTCGATGGTGCGAGGACTGACGGTCAGCCGCTTGGCCAGTTCCTTCTTTTTGATCAGGTTGGGTGAGTCCGATGACTGCGGGATGATTGGGGGAATCAAGGACACTGGTGTTCATGATTCGATGGGTGATGGATTGACTTCGCTTTGCTTCGTCTCTGCAGTTTGCGCTTTGCGGGAGGAGTGAAAATTCGCGAACGCGAATCCGGCAGTCAAACCCTGTTGCCGTAGGCAAGGGGTTCTTGGCCCGCCCTTAAACGCCATCACCCCAACCCCGCTTACGGGGCTGGGGTGATGGCGGATCGGCAAGGAACCCTGCCGATGGTGCGGTTTTCTTAGTATTCATGGGTATCTGTGCGTTGGTGGTTTGACCTGTATGACGCAGATTGTGCGGTCTTGAACGGCCATTTTGTGTGAAATACGTGTGGAATCCGGGGATTCTGTCGCGGATCTTCGGGAGGATTCGCCACTGTGTCCGAAAGCCGATTGAACTCTGGGAGGGTAGTCGTTGTCGGCAAGTAGGTCATTCATCCGTCACACGTCTGCCAGATTGGTGCCTCCGATCAAGGGCTTTCGGTAGGAACGTATTCTAATCTACATCTGTCAGAGAAAGATCGAGGATGTCGTGTGGCCGGCGCGCCACCATGACCTCGTGCTGGACCATGAGCACGACGAGTTGTTCGCCGTTCATGAGAGCCACAGGGACGGCATCCGGGCGGGTGGCCTCGTCTTTGGCTCCCTTGCTGAAATCACCAGTGGTGATGATGAGTCCTTGTTCGTGCGCGCCGAGACTGCCCCGGACTTGTGGACGTGCGGTGCTTGGACGTTGCCCTTGTTCCACTTCTTGACCTGCGCTGCTAGGAATTTGCTTTCTGCGGGAGGCTTTTGAAACAGCCATTGGGTCGGACCAGAGGGCGGGGAAATGGGGGTTAGCGCCCTCCTGCAGAGAAAGCTCTGGGCTTGTGCGGAAAATGCTGCTGCGATTTGACAGAAGAGATTTTATACTAGCGAAGACTGTGCATTATTAACGACGATTTCACATTCTTTTTACGAAGAATTAACGAACCACGATGCATCCTACTTGCGTCACGGGATTTATCGGCAATGAGTTTGATAAAGTTTGCCGTGAGAACTAGTATAAAAAAGAATATGAAAATGAAATCAGATACGGCAATTGCCGCCACTCGTTGTGTTGTCAGAAGAGGTCTTTGCTTGTCCGCCCGTCGGACAGCGTTGCTTTTTTCTCTAGCTGTTATTCAAATGGCATCTGCGGACGCCCCTTCCTGGATCGATGGTCTGTATGTGAAGGGCTTCGGCGGACTTCATTTTCTCCAAGACGGGGATCTATCACGAAGCGCTGCAAGCGGTGATGGCTCTTACGATTTGGGGCAACTTTTCGGTGCCGCGATAGGCAAGGAGCTTACTCCCAACTGGGCGCTGGAACTCGAGTTCTTCTACCGCTCGGCCGATATTGATTCCATTTCCGCTGGCGGTCCATTTGAAGGGAATCTTGGTGGCGATTTCGCATCGACCAATCTCATGCTAAATGGAATCTACACCTTCACTAAACCAGACGGCACTGCGCTCTGGGGCAAGCTGACACCTTATGCTGGAGTCGGGATCGGATTTCTCCAAGAAGCTGATATCGATGTGACAATCGGCGGAGTGGAGCAGGAGTTTGATGACAACTACCTTTTTGCCGCGCAAGTTTTGGCTGGCGTTTCTTATGAATTATCCTCCTCGTGGTCGATCTATGCAGAAACTCGCTACAACTATGCTGGATTGATCGAATTGGAACCGACCGCGGGAGGTGCCTCGGTGGAGGCTGACTATAATGGATTTTCGTGTCTTGCGGGTCTTCGTTATCAGTTTTGATGGCCGAGTGGAGAATCGCTCATCATCGCGCAAACCAAAGTCGTCACTGACGTTGCGAAGCGCGGCGATGAGCTATAGAACTCGAATTCCTGATTTTGATAAAAAATAATTTCTCCCCTATAGTCCGCAAGATTCTTGTATGGATACATCGCCATTATCACCCATTTTACTTGTAGAAGATGACTTGGATCTTGCGGGCAACATTCAAGATTACTTGGAATATCGGGGTTGGTGCGTGGATTATTCTCCGAATGGTGCTCTGGCACTTCATCAAATCTTATCGAAGGAGTATTCGGCAGTTGTTTTGGATCTGCGACTGCCCGGCCTGGGCGGCATGGAGCTCTGTCGGCGATTGCGATCTGAAGTGGGCTCATCCTTGCCCCTATTGATGCTGTCAGCGGCGGATCGACTGGAGGATCGCTTAGCGGGTTTTGAGGCGGGTGCCGACGATTATCTGGTAAAGCCATTCGCTTTGCCTGAACTGCTTGCGCGCCTTCAAGCACTGATCCGCCGCTCCCAGGCCTTTTGTCCCAGTGTGTCCCGAATCCTCCGCTATGCGGATCTCGAAGTTGATCGCGATTTGCGAACGGTGCGGCGCGCTGGCCAGCTTCTCACAATCACTAAGATGGGGTATGAGTTGTTAGAAATTCTCATCCTGCGTGCTCCGACTGTAGTGTCGCGGATGGACATAGAGCACCACTTATGGCAAGGTGAGCCGCCCGGGAGTGATGCGCTCCGCACTCATTTGGCAGCCTTGCGCGCGGTAGTCGATCAACCGCCATGGCCTGCGCTATTACACACGCATCGCGGAATTGGTTATCAACTGATGCTCGGAAAAGACGAAGATGGCTGATACTACTGATATACCTCAGTCCCGCTTGGCGTCGCGCATCCGCTGGCTGCTCGTGGTGCTGGCATGCGCTGTGATGGGGATTTTTAGTCTGGGTGGTTGGATTTTATTGATCGACGCCGAAGACGCTATCCAGAATAACTATCTCGCGCCGTTCATGAGGCAGCTTGCCTTAGCTCCAAAGGATGCCTCTGTGCCCAGAGGAATCACTCGCTACTGGAGTGCTCGGGAGATTTCTGTCACTCATGACTTGGAAGAGGTTCCTGCAACAAATGAATTGCATGAATTTTTTACCGACGAAGCCGGAAAGAACGCAAAGATGCCAAAAAACATCCGGGATCGAATGAACATGTGGTTAGGGGAAGACCTGGAAAGGGAGTTTCGGTTGTGGTTCGAGCCAGCAAACTCACAAGATGAGGCCGTGTGGGTTCTGATGGATCTGGGCGATCATGAGTTTTCCGATGCAAACCTAGGCACTGTGCAAGGCAGGCTTGTTTTACTTGCGTGCGGAATTTTTGTGGTTGCGATTGTCACGAGCAAGGTCATCGCGAATTGGGCACTGCGGCCGATTCTTCAGCTTGCGGGTCGAGTGCGCGACCGTGAAGCCGAGAGGTCGGCAGGTCGCTTTGCTGAAACTCCATTGGCGTCTGGACTTCCTGCAGATGAGTTCGGTTATTTGGCTCGGGTTCTCGACGAGTATCATGAAAATCTGCGACTGACGCTTGATCGCGAACGTCGTTTCATTGCCGATTGTAGCCACGAATTGCGAACTCCAGTCACTACTCTCAATGGTGCCGTTGCCCTATTATGCGATCTTCCTGCGGATGCGGAGAACCACCAGAGAGTGCTTGCCCGGATGGAACGCGCTGGCCGGAGAATGGAGCGACTGATTCAAACATTTCTCATGATTGCCCGCGAAAACCGACTGCCTGACCCAACGGGCGAAATCGCGGTGGAGGAGCTTGTGCAGGAAGTGGTGGATGAATGGCGGGCACTGCATCCGACTCACCCGCTTGTCGTGCATTTTCAACCATCGGAAGTCGTGCGACTGCGTTGCGATCGTGAGGGTCTTGCGACGCTGATTCACAATTTAGTTGGCAATGCATTCAGTCACCTTCGTCATGGACGGCTTGAGATCTCATGGCGCCATAATGAGCAAGGTGCGCGCATTTTACGATTTGAAGACAACGGCCCCGGTCTGCCTGAGTTTGCTGAGGCAGCCATAGACTCTAACGAAAACATCTCCACCGCAGGTTACGGACTAGGCTTATCATTAGTAGAGCGGCTCTGCATCGTCCAAGGATGGAAAATAGAGAAACGGCCTGGAAGCACGGGGGGCACCGTTATTGAAATCACGCTGGCAGAGTGATCGCTCGATGTCATGCGCGAGCCGGCATTTTCTGATTGGATCCCATGCTAGATTCTTATGTGACGTCTTTTTCTCAGCATCATTCGCAATATCAGAAAATCAAATCAAACCTTATTCTTTTTTGAGTAAAATAAAACAAATGATCAATGCTTCGTATTTTATGAATCATGATTTACGATGCATCATTGCAATAAGCCATCATGCGGATGTTAGACGAAACGATTATTCTCAACGCACGTCGCGCATCCGCAGGTTAGCGAATTTTTGATCGCGAAAATTCAAGACGAAGGCCTCGGTCGCATCGTGATGGAGACGTGAGATGACATCGATGCAAAATCCGCGCGCAATCAGTTGGCGGGCGGTATCGGAGTCGATGCCGCGGGCACGCAGGTAGAAAATTTCCACATCGCTGCTCTGAGCGCTTGTGCTACCGTGGCTGCATTTCACATCATCGGCATTGATCTCCAGGCAGGCATGGAGTTTGCTTCGCAGGTATTGGACATCAGCAAGTTGCGACAGGTCTTATAGGCATCGGTGCGATGCGCTCCCTCATCCACGAAGACAGAGAGGGATTGTCCCGCATGCGCGGCACCATGCCAGTATGCGCTGCGCGATTTTTTTCAGATGTCGCTAAGAGCGACGGTCGCGTTCAAACCCTGGGCTCGTAGGGCAGAGTTCTCGTCCCGCCCTATAACGCCATCACCCCAATCCGGATGAACCGGACTGGGGTGATGGCGGACAGAGAGGGATTCGAACCCTCGGTAACATTGCTGCTACACACGCTTTCCAAGCGTGCTCATTCGACCACTCTGACATCTGCCCTTGGAGTGCGAGACGCTAGGTAGGGTCGGATGGGTGGGCAAGCTCATTTTTTAATGAATGAACTTTTTTTACCAACTATCCAATCCAGTGGTGAGTTGCAGGCTGTGCATGAGATTGAAGGATTGCACGGCTTGTCCACCTGCACCTTTGCCGAGGTTGTCTTCGGCGGACATGAGGATGAGGCGATTGGTCCGTGGATCGATCTCGAAGCCGATATCGATGAAATTGGTGCGGGTGACCATTTTCGTGTCTGCAGATTTACCTTGTCCCAGAAGTCTGACGAAAGGTTGGCTTGCGTAAGCGTCTTCGAGGGCGGTAGCGATTTGATCGGCGCTGACACCTTGGGCGAGTTTCACAGTCGTGGTAGTGACGATGCCGGAGTTGACGGGAATCAGGTGGGGAATGAACGAGATCGTCACTGTTTCTCCAGCAACCAGTGAAAGTTCCTGTTCGATTTCTGATAGATGCCGATGTTTCGGAACGCCATAGGCACGTGCCGATTCATTACATTCGCAGAAGAGAAGGGAGACATCTACTTTGCGTCCCGCACCGCTAACTCCGCTCATTGAGTTGGCGACGATGGTCGATGGATCGATGAGCTTAGCTTTAAGTAAAGGAATTAACGGCAGAATGATACTGGTTGGGTAGCAACCTGGTGATGCGATGAGGCGTGCGGATTTGATTGCAGCTCCATGAATTTCAGGGAGACCATAAACGGCTTCACTGAGAAGTTCGGGGGCTGGGTGAGGGTGGTTGTAGAATTCTTCATAAACCGCAGCTGACCGCAGTCTGAAGTCCGCGCTTAGATCGATGACTTTGATATTCCGCTTGAGAAGGGCGGTTGCAATTTCCGCGGCCACTCCATGTGGCAACGCGAGGAAAGCAACCGTCGCACCCGTTGAAGCGATTTCATCCGGATCGGGTAGGGAGAATTTTAGGTTGCCAGCACTAGCCTTGGCGAAGCGTGGAAAAACTTCATCGAGTCTTTTTCCTTTTTCTGTGCGTGAAGTCACAGCAGTCAGTTCGACGGATGGATGGCTTAGAAGAATCCTAAGTAATTCCATTCCGGTGTAACCGCTTGCTCCGATGATGGCTGTCTTGATTTTGTTCACGGCAAATTCATCACATGATTTTACGTGCTTGCCAATACGCTAATCCGCTGCTTTTTTAACGACTTCTCTGGATACGGGCTATAGCGCAGCCTGGTAGCGCGCTACACTGGGGGTGTAGAGGTCGTGGGTTCGAATCCCGCTAGCCCGACCAAAGGCCGCCATCCAACTCGTTGGGTGGTGGCCTTTGGTCTTTCTAGTAAGTGAGCCCCTTGAGCCTTCGGCGAAAAGGGTTTGACTGCAGAATTCGATCGTAGCGAATTTTTATATCTCCGCGCAGCGGAAACTGCAGGGACGTAGCCCGGCGGAGACAATCCCGCTAGCCCGACCAAAGGCCGCCATCCAACTCGTTGGGTGGTGGCCTTTGGTCTTTCTAGTAAGTGAGCCCCTTGAGCCTTCGGCGAAAAGGGTTTGACTGCAGAATTCGATCGTAGCGAATTTTTATATCTCCGCGCAGCGGATACTGCAGGGATGCAGCAAAGTGGAGACAAAGCAGAGTTCGGATCAGCGAACTTACAATACTTTCAGGATCCGGAGGAGGATTCTGAAAAATGACTGGGCGGAATGGAGTGTAGCCAATCCCGCGGGTTTGTTCTGACGCATCCGAATAAAAAAACATCTGAGGAGGAAATATTCTTCCCCGTTCCTTCATTGGAAAGCATTTCTATCCTCCCGAAACGTACTAACTTTTAAATCAAGTAGTAAGGATTACCCCCATTTTTTTAATTCCTATGCGATTCAGTCCGGGTACGAATAGGGGAACTCAAGTGAGTCACACATATATGACTCCAGCTAAGTCTCGTATTTTAAGAATTTCAGGTGAATTTGTTGCATGGATTGCATTAACTTTCGGTTCCAGTGATGAAGATGTTAAGATTTCAAAAGACTACCATTGCAGTTATCACGTTTATATGAGGGAAATTATTTAACTAATGACTATTGGTTCGATTCGATATCTTCGCTGATCATAGTTCTAATTTTATGGATAGCTATAATACTCCTCTGGTTTTTGATAAATCTAACATCCAGCTACTCAAGAGAGTTGGTTTGGTGATTGGTATTCGTCCTGAATGCATCGATCGGTATCGGGAAATTCATGCAGAGGGTTATCCGGGAATACGTGTTCTTTTGGTGAAATATCATTTACGTAATTACTCTGTTTTCTTGCATCAGATCGAGGATTGCTGGTTTGAATTTGGCTATTATGAGTATGCAGGGCGCGATTTAGATAAGGATATGGCTGCGCTTGCGGCAGATCAACGGAATCAAGAATGGCTGAAAGTCTGTGAGCCGATGTATATTCCTCTGAAGGGTGAAACAGGGTGGGCGAAGATGGAGCAAATCTTTTTCAATCCATAAAAAACGAGGGTTCGGGATCGACACGAGCCGTCTCATTTTTTATTTTAGGAAATGTTTAACATCGTATTAGTTGAGCCAGAGATTCCCCATAACGCAGGAGCAGCGGGTCGGCTTGCGCTTGCCACTGGATCATCTCTGCATTTAGTGAAGCCTTTGGGTTTCTCTCTGGATGATAAGTATGTGAAACGAACCGGTCTCGATTACTGGCAGGATGTTGATTTGCATGTTTGGGAAACGTTGCAAGAATTTGAGACGGCGATGTCGGGTAAGAAGATGTGGATGCTTTCGACAAAAGCTGTGAAATCACCTTGGCAGGCAGATTTTTCACCGGGTGATTGTTTAGTCTTTGGAAAAGAAACCAAAGGATTGCCGGTGGAGCTTATTAATGGTGCGGGGGATGCCGCGTTAAAAATACCGATGATGCCAGGCGGAACCCGGAGTCTAAACCTATCGACCGCGATTGCGATTGTTCTGTATGAGGCTGTTAGGCAGCAAGCGCCGGAGTGGTGATTCAATTAGTGCTTAACTATTTTGATATCTTTATCGCTTTCGACTTTGACGAAAGCTGGATTTTTCATGGTCGGAAATTTATTAGTGACTCCTATGAAAACCACATTTTCATTTAAAAGGTTCTGATATTTTTTTTCTACAGACTTAAAATTATTCTTAAATCTACCTTCATCGAATTTACGAGGATATAAAATAACACGAATTTGGTCTTTATCGACAGGGTTAGAAAATGCGATGTGAAGGACTTTTCTGTTAGTTGGAATCTCGACAGATTTGACGATACCTTGAATTTTCACAGGTATATTTGATTCCATCTTTTGAATTTTTTCTAGATCATCATAAGTTAGAGCTATGGGGCCAAGTTTGAGAGCTTCTTCCTGCTCAGCTTTTAATGCTTTGTCTTTTAGTAATTCCTCACTCATCCTGATCGCTTTGGCATCGATCATTTGGCTTGCGGTGAGAGGCTGATTGGGTTTTTGGGAGATTTTATCGAGATCTTCGTTCTTGTTAGGATTTACGCCTTCGATGGGTTCAACTATTGCGGTTTCGTTTTTTATATTTCTAGCAGCAGCCTGCAATTCATTTGGGACAACAGCATCTGATGCCAGTTGCAGTTGTTTTTTTTGGTAGAGAAAAATGATAAGGGCAGCGGTCGCACATGCCGATATGGCCATGACGATCACTCTCTTCTTGGTAAAAAGATAATCGTTGGAACTATCAAGAATGAATGCCTGAGGAGGCTGATTGTAATCAGCCAATTTCGTCTCTATAACATATTCAGCATTTTGGCTGGGCATGCATTCGAGTGCTTCCTTTAAACTCATTTCTGGAGATCGACTCAGTCGTTTGATCCAAGATCCAAGGCCATGACCTGCTTGATCATTATAAAGTTTCGTTTTCCAGCCCATCAGTGCTTTGACCAAACTGACAATTCCTGTAAGGTCTTTATGATGAGCTTGGATCCCAAGCCATTTGAAGGGGCAGATTCTGAAAGTAAAAGTTGGATTTTCTTCCGGATTACTAACGATAATTGCTTCGAGTTTAGTATCGATCCATACGGCCTCGCTTTCGAAGACGGTAGATATAGCCATGCAGACATCAAGCGCTTGCCTAACTAGTCCAATGATCATGATAGGATCCATGGTGTGATTTCTGATTACATCGACAAGCGGTGATCCACCATCGACCCACTCGGTCACGATATATGGCATGCCATCAATCGGATCAGTATCGCCAAAGATCGTTTTTCGAAGTGCTGGATGATTGATCTCAGAAAGACGCTTGCAGGCACTGGTGAAGGCTTTGCCTTCTTCTAGATCTAATCCCACGCCGCCATCTTCGTCTTGCCCAAAAGGGAAAAATCGACGTAATGATACGATTTGACCGGTTGATTTGTCCAACGCACGAAACGAAATGCCATCCTTATTTTGGTAAGCTATATCTTGAATCTCGAAACTTGGCATGGGGGGGATGAAGCTTTGTAAATAATTTAATCGGCTGGAATCGTTTTGAACGACAGAGCTGGAAAGTAAATAGGTTGGTGGAAATCTGGCTCAACTCCGGGAAGTTTGGAAGCACTAAGATATAGTTGAGAAGGTGACTCCCTTATAAATGTTATATTCGCAGCAGTGGTGACTCCGAAGTCTATTTCTTTCTTAAGAAAATTAAGGGGAATTTCGAGACCGACCAAACATTGATGACTTCCAACAAGGTCATGATGGGAGCGTATCATTGTGGTGAAATCTGGTTGTTCCTTGAATGGCTCGCGGACGGATGAAAATTTCGAGGCCCACCATGCGCCGTTAGATGTTAGATTGAATTCTAGATATTGACCTGTAGCAGAATTCGCCAGAAACAGCTCAGCCACATCATATTTCCAAAGTTCAGGTGTGAATTTCCCTGGTGATGCGTTGGGATGAATACTCGCCGTATACGAAAAAATACTTATAAACCATAGAGATTCATCGTCTTTCGCGAGGGTAAATACGGAAGGGTCTTTTAAGGTCGATCCAAACCAATCCTTGGTCAGTGTGCACAATGGAAGGTCAAGTTTCCCCCATGAAAGTGGCTCATTTGACGTAAAAATCTGCATGTCAAAGTTCCAACATGAAATGTGCTGAAAGACCAGCCGACTTTAAGCTTGAATCGATGCGCTAATAAAAAAATGAAGTGATTTCAATAATTTGATGGTCTTTAGGCATGATGTTTGCTCTTAGTGTATTGTCTTTTTTCAAAACATGGCACGTTCCCGTCCAGAATATTACAGCACGATCGAATACATTGGTCCGCGTCCAAAAAAGCCCAAGAAACCTAGTTTTTTTGGGGGTTGGGTGATTGTCATCATCGCCATTGCTGCTGGAGTTATCTTTTCAAAACCTTGGATCGGTAGCTTGGTGGCCGCTCAAATTGGCCCAACTGAGGCCCAGAGTGAGTCGATTATCAGAGAGTTAGAAATATCAGACCTCATGGGAGATCGCCTTGCGGCAGAGGCTTTAAATTATGCAAAACGTGATATTTCATTCGATTCGGCATATTATCAAATCTCGTATCCAAATGGAGATATTCCGCGTTCAAAAGGAATGGCTGCCGATTTGGTAGTTCGTTGTTACCGCGAAGTTGGGTTAGATCTTCAGCAGTTGGTGCATGAGGACATGAATCTGGATTTCCGAGTTTATCCACAATTATGGCAGTCCAACAGCCCAGATGAAAATATCGATCATCGTCGGGTTCCGAATTTATTGCGATTTTTCAGCCGTAAAGGACAAGTTCTGAAAAATAGCCGTAATGCAGAGGAGTACCACGTCGGAGATATTGTGGTTTGGGCACTCTCGAATGCTGAGATTCATATTGGAATAGTGGTTCCTAGCCCAGAAGGTAAAAGCGGTAATTCACCATGGGTGGTACATCATCCTGCTTACGAGCCAGTGAAATGGGAAAATGGTTTATTCAATTACCAGATTTTGGGTCACTTTAGTTTTCAAGTTGGAGATAAATAATCATTTTAGATTCGAATTGAAGTTGGAGTAGATGACATTGTGTGGTGAGTTCCTCATAGGAATCTTTCGAATGTCAACTTGGCGCCCCATCACTAAAACGGAAATTTGGAAAAGATGGCTTCCTGCTTGGATGCACACTCCTGTAATCTTGTTTTTTTGGGCCTTTGTATGTTTGCTTTTAGTTGGTCTGTGCGTCGTAACTTTTTACTATATTCAAGCTTCTGATTTTGATCTCGATAGGGTCGGAGCATTGCCAAAGGAAAATATTTATTACGATGGATCCGGTAAGGTCATTGAAATGTCTGGTGCGGGTGGCAGTAAAATCACTAAACGCTCGGATATTCCTGATGATTTAGTGCATGCCTTGATTGCCAGAGAAGATGCGGGTTTTTTTGAACATGGTGGGGTGGATTTCCGAGGTTTAGCGAGAGCGACAGTTCGCAATATCAAAGATAGAAATTTTACTCAAGGAGCGTCCACATTGACCATGCAGTTGGCACGTAATACTTTTGAAATGCGGGCTAAATCACTGCATCGAAAAGCTTTAGAGATCGCATTAACGCTGCGAATCGAACAGAGGTATTCAAAAGATGAAATTCTAACAAACTATCTGAATTGTATCTATTTTGGATCTGGGGCATATGGGGTTCAGCAGGCTGCGGAAATCTATTTCGGAAAGCCCTTAGCCGAATTGCATTCTGGTGAATGTGCGATGATTGTTGGTATCATCCGTGGGCCACATATATTTTCGCCGTTAAGGAATTTGGACTTGGCTATTGAGCAACGTGATCAAACTTTAATGAGGATGGTGAATGTTGGCTATATCACGAAGGAAAGAGCTGAGGAAATTAAAGCGATGAAGATCGTATTGAATGAGAAGCCTCAGCAGAATGAAGTGCAGCGATCCTATGCATTGCGAGCGGTGAAGCGGGAGTTGGAAGATTTGATGGAGAAAGAGAATATTCTAATCAATGGTCTACAGGTTTATACCACTTTGGACATGGCGTGGCAGACAAGGTTGGAAGATGAATTAAATTTCTCGGTAAGGGCTTTGGAGACCGAAAAAGGCTGGGATTATGAAAGCCATGCAAATCACGATGTTGGGACAGTAGCGGATTATGTACAATATGCCGCTGTTACGACTGAAACCAAATCTGGTGCCATTCTTGCGCTGATTGGTGGAAGAGATTTTTCACATTCAACTTATGATAGGACTTATGCGAAACGCGATCTAGGATCTGCTTTTGAGCCGTTCGTTGCAGCGGCTGCGGCTGAGCGTGGAAAGTTGGTGTTTCCTGGTAAGCCAGTTCAAACTGGACGGCAGATTGGTGCGATGGAAGTGCAGCGCTTGGCGAAGCGATGTGGCATTTCTGGGCCTTTTCTTGATACTGAAGACCTCTTCCGAGGTGCGGTTTCTGCTACGCCAATGGAGATGTCAGTGGGTCTCTCGACACTCGGTAACAAAGGAAATAAGCCCCGTTCTCATCTGATTCGTAAAATCACTGACGGCGATGGAAATACGATTTTCCAAGTGAAAATAAAATCCCAACCCGCATTATCAAAGTCAGCAGCAGAGGACGCAGTGAGCGTTTTAAAAAATATGTCTGGAACACGTTCTTTCATGGGCGCTACTGGATCAGAGCGTGATGCCTGGGTATTGCGTCTTGGGCCTAGTGGGTCCACTGCGATTTGGATCGGTTTCGATACTCCTAAAAAGATCTCTTCTGAGCAGAGGCTTCAGGCCCTGTTGGAAGAATTTGTCAGAAGATTGGGGATTTAAAGTAGGTTGGATATTGACTGCTAACTGAGGGATAGGCATGGGTATGAGCATGAAACGTTGGTTCTTCTTATTCGTAATGGCAACGCGTCTTTGTGGGCAGGATTTTGAAACTCAAAATGTGCCAGATGAAATCACCAAGTCGGCTGTGGCTGCAGTCGAGTCTCTTGGTAAAGAAGTGGTGATTGGTAAATACCAAGTAGCAATAGACCGGATGTATCCGCAGTGGAAAGATAGAGCGGCTAAGCGTATGGGTGGAATGCAGAAGTTGGAGAAACAATTGGAAGACGTCGCCCTAGAAATGCGCAAACGCGGAATCTCGATTACGGATTTCAAACCACAGGGTGAACCACGTGGGTTTGAAGTATATCCGGGTAAACAAGTTAAAATCCTAGATGGTAAGCAAGTGGAGAGTATGTGCTATACCAAATGGCTTGTTCTGGTTCCGACGGTAACGCGCGTGAGAATGTTGATCAAAGGTGACCCAGTTGCTGTAAATTTTGAAAGCACAGGCTTTCAAGTCGCCATTTCCGATAAAGGTAGTGACGAATGGTATTTCATCGATGGTTCTGCGGTTACTGTGAATGAATTACGCAGATTGTTTATTACCCTACCTGAAAAATTAGAGCTTCCACCGTTAGAAAAGAAACAGATCAAATAACTTAATACATGTCGAAAACTGATAAAAAACGTAAATTGAAGCTCAGTGATCAGGAGCTTCATAAGCAACTCCTGAAATTCTGGAATCGTGCTCAAAGTGATCTCTGTGAGGTGAGAGAATCATCGATTCATGGAAGAGGTGTCTATGCTACACGTGACATCGCAGTAGACGAACGCATTATTGAATATGTGGGTGAATTGATTAACAAAGAAGAGAGCGGTAAGCGGGGGACTGACCAACATGAGCTCTCCATCAAAAGTGGTGATGCAGCGGTATATATTTTTAATCTAACTGATAAATACGACCTTGATGGCAATGTGCCATGGAACACAGCTCGTTTGATTAACCATTCCTGTGAGCCAAATTGCGAAGCTTGGATGACAGGTAAGCGCATTTTTATTCATGCTTTACGTGATATCAAAGAAGGTGAAGAACTGAGCTTTGACTATGGTTTTGATGTGGAGTGCTATGAAGATCATCCTTGCCTGTGTGGACGTGATGCATGTGTAGGTTACATTGTCAGCCGTGAGCAGTGGGCGATTTTAGAGCAGAAATTAGGACGTAATAACATGCTGGGAAAGCGAGCTAAGCAGTGGGCCTGATTGCTAAAGAAACGATTGAGCAGGTATTGGCAGCGACAGATATCGTTGACCTCATCGGTTCCTATATTCCATTGAAGCGAGCAGGCACGAGTTACAAAGCGAACTGCCCATTTCACCACGAGAAATCTCCTTCGTTTAATGTCAGTCCAAGCAAGCAGTTTTATCATTGTTTCGGCTGTGGTAAGAGCGGTAATGCAATTGGTTTCGTGATGGATCACGAAGGCTTGGTTTTCATGGATGCGCTGAAAAAACTCGCAGTGAAAGCTGGAGTTCATCTTGAAGAAGAGCCAGATGATCCCCAGGCACGGGCTGCGAGAAGATCCCGAGGCCGGTTATTAGACCTCCATCGTGAAGCTTCGGCATTTTTTCATGAGCTCTTAAAAACCGATCCGGTGTGCCAGCACGCGCGGGATTATTTAAAAAGCCGGGGATTTGGAAAAGAGATGGCAGAGCGTTGGGAAATTGGATGGATGCCAGATAATCCCCAAACGTTTCTCGACTGGGCACGTAGTCGAAATTTTACGGGTAAAGATCTCGTTGCATCAGGTCTCACATCCCTGCGAGACGAAAACAGGCCAGCAGCTGGTTTATATGTCCGCTTCCGAGATCGCCTGATGTTTCCTATTCGAAACGAAGTGGGAGATGTGATTGCGTTTAGTGGTCGCCAACTTAGGGATGACCCCAAATCTGGAAAATACATCAACTCACCTGAGACTGATATTTTCAAAAAGTCCAACGTGCTGTTTGCTTTAGACAGAGCGAAGAAAGCGATACTCAAAGAAAAAACCGTGATTCTTTGTGAAGGGCAGATCGATGCGATTTCCTGCCATGAGCGTGGTGTTGAAAATGCGATCGCTCCATTGGGAACGGCTTTCACATCGCAGCACGCGCGTATTCTTAAACGCTATGCTCAGACAGCTGTGTTATGTTTTGATGCTGACTTAGCGGGAATGAAAGCCTGCGAAAGAGCGTTTCGCGAACTGACCCCTGAAGGGCTTTCTGTGAAAGTGGTGGAGCTGCCTGCGGGAGACGATCCTGATACATTTCTCAAAGCATATGGCGTCGAGGGATTTAGAAAGGAAGTCGAACAAGCTCGGGATTTCTTTGATTTCAAAATCGAGTCAGGAAGAAAAAACGGTCGGTTAGAAACGGCAGAGGGCCGGACTGAAATGACGCGCGAGTGCACCGAGTTGCTTGCTGTGATGGGAGATCATGCAGCTAGAGATCAACAGATCAATGTGGTGGCATCGATGCTGGGAGTGGGTTCTTCCACGCTCAGACAAAACATCGGGCTTGCTGCGAAAAAGGCTAAAGCGATGGCTGGTAGGACACTAAATCGTGATGACTCGAATCAAGCCGAAGAAACGGTCATCCAAGCCGCGCCACTGGATCGAACCGTCGGATATCTATGCCATTTAGCGATAACATCTGCGCCAGCTCAGCACTTTTTAAATGAACAATTTGAGACCCTTCACGAGGCGAAGGCTTGGGTGGCGGGAATTGGATTGTTGGAGAAAATTTTAGCAGCGGCCCCAGATCCTTCGTCGAATGCTGCGGTTAACGCCTTTTTATCAAGCCTACGTAAGAGCGAGCAAATCGCTCTCCATGAACAAATGGGCAGCGTCGAAATCAAAAGCGACGATGGACTACATTCCGCTGAACAAGCACTTGGTATGCTCTCATCAATCGTCCTTCAAAAACGTGATGCTTCAGTCAAAGCTGCTTTAAATGAAGTTGGCCTCACGCTTGAGCGAATGAAAGAACTCTTGGAGGAAGCTAAAGAAATCGCAGGCCTGCTCCGCTGGACTGGACGTTCACTCTACGATGACGAACTGCCGCAAGAAACTCAAAAGGCCGAGAAAAAGCCTTGGGAGAAAAAGTGGAAGAAGTAATCAACCCAACAAAGTCGTCCGTGTAAAAAGAGGGATGACGTGGATGCCCCTTGCTTCGATCGCTTCGCGCCCACCTTCTTCGCGGTCGACTAATACGATACAGAATTTGACGTGACCACCTTCACGCTCAATCGCGTCTATGGCTTTTAGAGTGGAACCGCCTGTGGTGATGACATCATCGACAACGATGATATTTTGTCCGGGAGCGAAATTACCTTCGATTTGTTTCCCTGCACCGTGACCTTTAGGCTCTTTGCGGACGGTGAAGACTTGGAGTGCCTCGTCAGGATGTTGCCGGGCGGATGACATGCCAATGGCAAGTGAGATCGGGTCTGCACCAAGAGTCATTCCTCCAATGGCCTGGATGGAGAGTTTTTCTGAATGGATTTTCGATCGAACGGCATGCCAACCGAGGTCTCCGATCATGGCTGCACCAAAGGGATCGAGGGCCGTAACACGGCAATCGATATAGAGATCTGATTGTTTTCCTGAAGCTAGGGTGAAGGTTCCAGTGCGGACAGATTTCTTAAGAAGCAGTGCTTTGAGGTCGGCAGTTGTTTGAAGCATGGATGGAGAGTTTCGCTTTATTGGAAAAGTTTCAATCGCGAATCGGAAATTTAACTGAAATTAACCAAAGAAATTACATTATTTTCTCATCTGTAGCTTGCCACGGGACTAGGTAAGCTTAGGTTTGTGTCTGAGACACACATGAAGATCTGGTTAGACGGCAAGTTGGTAGATGAGCAAGACGCGAAAATTTCGGTTTTCGATCACGGCTTATTGTATGGTGACGGAGTATTTGAAGGCATTCGTTTTTACAACGGGCGTATCTTTCGTTTGGAAGAGCACATTCGTAGATTATTTGAATCAGCTAAGGCAATTTTGCTGAACATTCCATGGACTCAGGAGGAGGTATGTAAATTTACCTGTGAGACCGTAGCGGCTAATGGACTGAAAGATGGCTATATTCGTTTGGTGGTGACTCGCGGTGCGGGCGAACTCGGATTAAATCCTTATCTCTGCCCAAAAGCATCGATGTTCATCATCGCATCGACGATCAAATTATACCCTGAAGAGCATTATCAAAATGGCCTAGCATTGATTACTTGTGCAACACGTCGTCCTGCTCCTGCTGCGTTGATGCCGCAGGTCAAGAGTTTGAACTACTTGAACAACGTGATGGCAAAAGTAGAAGCGATCCAAGGTGGCGCGCTCGAAGCTGTAATGCTTAACGAACAAGGTTACGTTGCAGAATGTACTGGAGATAATCTTTTCATCATCAAGAACGGTGAGTTAATCACACCTTTGATTTCAGATGGCGCTTTGGACGGAATCACCCGTGCGGTGATTTTAGAATTAGCTCACAAGATCGGCGTGAAAGTCGTGGAGCGTTCGATGACACGTTATGACATCTTCATTTCGGATGAATGTTTCTTAACAGGAACTGCTGCTGAGGTCATTCCAGTCGTTTCGTTGGATCGACGTGTTATAGGCGACGGGAAACCGGGGCCTTTGACGAAAAAGTTTCTCTTGGAGTTTCATGAGCTTGCCAACAACACTGGAACTCCGTTTGGATGATGATATATTGGATTTGATGAATCATGAAATGTGATTACT
>JBILMI010000119.1:0-7407 GCA_044375585.1 Luteolibacter sp. | reverse complement strand
TGCTCACCGCAGCTGATCAAAGCCGCATCAACGATGAGGCGCTCACTAAAGTCGGTAACTAATCCCTCGATTTCTTTCCTAACCAGATAACGATGAAAATCTCCAAAATCGCCGCTGCCACCGCTCGCCGCCTCTTCGGCTTGTGTCAAGTGAACGGCCAGCTTGATGATAACAAGCTGCGTGATCTGGTTTCCAAACTTATCGCCGCCCAGCCGCGCGATTTTCGCGCGATCCTAGCTTCTGTTCAGCGCCTAGTGCGTCTTGAAGAAGCCCGCCGCTCAGTAGTCGTCGAAAGCGCAATCGAACTCAGCCCGGCAGAACGCCAGAAAGTTGAAGACGGTCTTGCTAAAGACCATGGCAGCAAACTCATCATCGAATACAAAATCAACCCCGAGCTCCTCGGCGGCCTGCGCATCAAGGTCGGCGACGACGTCTTGGACGGCTCCGTTCAGGGTCGCATCGACCGCCTCTCTAAAGCGTTTTAAATTTCACTTTTTCACCATTCACTACTCACTCCTCACCCTTATCTTATGAGCAGCATCCTCCAGGACATCGAAAAACAAATCGCCGGCATCAGTTCGAGCGTTGAGAAAACCAATACCGGCACCGTGCGTAAAGTCGGTGACGGCGTAGCCATCGTCGAAGGCCTTTCCGACGTCATGCTCAATGAAATGATTGAGTTCGATGGCGGCGTGACTGGCATGGCGCTCAACCTTGAGGAAAGCGAAGTGGGCGTCGTTCTACTTGGTGACTATGCAGCAGTGACCGAAGGCGCAACTTGCCGCACCAGTGGTAAACTCCTTTCTATCCCTGTTGGTGAAGCACTTCTCGGTCGCGTGGTTAACGCACTCGGCGCACCGATCGACGGCAAAGGTGAGATCGTTGCATCCGCTCAATACCCGATGGAGAAAATCGCTCCTGGTATCATCAAACGGAAATCCGTTTCGGTTCCAGTGCAGACCGGTATTATGGCGATCGATGCCATGGTGCCAATCGGCCGTGGCCAACGCGAGCTGATCATCGGTGACCGTGCCACCGGTAAAACCACCATCGCTGTAGACACCATCATTTCCCAAGCCCAGCAAAACAAAGCAGCTGAGCAAGGCAAGCTCCAGAACTACAAGCCGATGTTTTGTATCTACGTTGCCATCGGTCAGAAGCTCTCCAACGTCGCCCGCATCCAGAAAACTCTCGAAGACGCCGGCGCGATGCAATACACCACCATCGTTTCTGCTTCGGCTTCCGATGCGGCTGCCATGCAGTTCCTCGCGCCATACGCGGGTTGCTCGATTGCCGAATACCTCATGGACAAAGGTCAGGATTGCTTGATCGTATTCGACGACCTTTCCAAACACGCGGTGGCTTATCGCCAAGTTTCCCTCATCCTTCGCCGCCCATCCGGTCGTGAGGCTTATCCGGGTGACGTTTTCTACCTCCACTCCCGCCTCCTCGAGCGCTCCGCGCGTCTTACCGATGCCGCCGGCGGCGGTTCACTCACCGCTTTGCCCATCATTGAAACGCAAGCAGGTGACGTTTCCGCATACATCCCAACCAACGTCATCTCGATCACCGATGGCCAGATTTACTTGGAAACCGACCTTTTCTACCAGGGTATCCGCCCCGCGATCTCGGTCGGTCTCTCGGTTTCCCGCGTCGGGTCCGCCGCGCAAACCAAAACCATCAAATCGGTTGCAGGAACGACGAAACTCGACCTAGCCCAATACCGCGAGCTTCAAGCCTTCGCTCAATTCGGCTCCGACCTCGATGCACAAACCAAGAGAAAACTTGAGCGTGGTGCTCGTATTGTTGAGCTCTTCAAGCAAAACCAATACTCCCCACTCGCGATGGAAATGGAGTCAATCTACCTCTTCGCGATGCAGAACGGTTACTTCGACGACGTGGCAGTAAAAGACATCGGTCGTTGCCAAGACGCCATGGGCGAGTTCTTCAATACCCGCAAAGCCGAGATCCTCGACAAGATCCGTAATGAAAAACCAGATCTCAAGAAAGACGCCGCCATGGTCGACACCGTCAAGCAAGCCATCGACGACTTCAAAAAGTCCTGGAAATAAACTCTTTTCTCTAAGCTCCTAGCTCCACGCTTTTTATGGCCAACCTCCGAGACATCCGCCGCCGAATCAAATCGGTCAAGAACACCGCCCAGATCACCCGGGCGATGCAGCTCGTTGCGGCCGCGAAGATGAAAAAAGCCCAAGACCAAGCCATGGCGGGTCGCGATTATTCATCCCAGCTTAACGCCGTCTTGAGTGATATTTCCGCAAATTTCACGGATGAGGTTTCACATCCGCTCCTGGAAGTTCGCGAAGGTAACCGCGAGCTCGTCCTTGTTGTTTCCACCGACAAAGGCCTTTGCGGACCACTCAACACCAACCTTGCGAAAAAACTCCGCGCCGAAACTTCCGACACCGCTGACTATGTCACGGTGGGTCGCAAACTCCGCATCATGCTGGAGAAACTGGGCAAGAAAATCCTCGCCGACTACTCGGTGAAAGATCCGGTTCCGTTTGCAGATGCTCGCGCCATCGCAGCCCTCCTCACCAAACAATTCACGGAAGGAAATTACGATAAAGTTTCCATCGTTTACACTCGTTTCGTGAACACTTTGACTCAAGTTCCTGAGATCAAACAACTCCTGCCCGTGCTTCCACCTGTTCTTACGGACGATTCAGGTTCCATCGAGGGAAGCAGCGCAGATTCTCTTTTCGAACCTTCTGCAGAAGAAGTCCTCGCATCAATCCTTCCGCTTTACGTCAATTTCCAAGTCTATCAGGCGCTTCTCGAATCCCGCGCCACTGAGCACTCCGCACGTATGGTCGCGATGAAAGCCGCTACCGATAACGCCAAGAAATTCATCAAAGAGCTCACCCTCGAATACAACAAGGTCCGCCAAGGCGCGATCACCGCCGAGCTCCTAGAAATCACCACCGCCATGAAGGCAATGGAATAACCTGATCTAACAAAATCTTTCCCTTAAAACTGTAATCTTCCCACTAGTAACTTCGTCCACCATGAGCAACCAAGGAACCATCGTCCAAATCATCGGCGCCGTCATCGACGCTGATTTCTCCAAAGCCAGCAAACTGCCGGAAATCTACAACGCACTTGAGATCAAATACGTTCTCAATGGTGTCGATACCAAGCTGGTTCTCGAAGTTCAACAACACCTTGGCGACGGCTGGGTGCGCGCAGTTGCGATGTCCACCACAGACGGTCTCAAGCGCGGCATGAGCCTTGCCGATACAGGTAAAGCCATCGCGGTTCCTGTCGGCAAACAAGTTCTCGGCCGTATCTTTAACGTCACTGGTGACCTCGTAGACGAAAACGTGCCGCTTGCTGATGCGAATCATCGTTCCCCTATCCATCGTCCAGCTCCTTCTCTCACTGACCAATCCGCGGCGACTGAAGTTCTCGTGACTGGCATCAAAGTCATCGACCTCATCTGCCCGCTGCTCAAGGGTGGTAAAGGCGGCATGTTCGGTGGTGCAGGTGTGGGTAAAACCGTGGTTATCATGGAGCTCATTAACAACATCGCGAAAGCACACGGTGGTTTCTCCGTCTTCGCTGGTGTGGGTGAACGGACCCGTGAAGGTAACGACCTTTATTGGGAAATGATCGAGTCCGGCGTTATCGCCACGGAGAAGGACGAAAAAGGTCATCCAAAACTTGATGCCAAGGGCAACCCAGTGCTCGCCGCTGAAGGTTCTAAAGTGGCTCTTTGCTACGGCCAGATGAACGAGCCTCCTGGTGCTCGTCTCCGCGTTGCGCTTTCCGCACTCACCATGGCGGAATACTTCCGTGACGAAGAAGGCCAAGACGTTCTTCTATTCGTCGATAACATCTTCCGTTTCTCCCAAGCAGGTTCCGAGGTATCCGCGCTTCTCGGCCGGACCCCTTCCGCTGTGGGTTACCAACCCACTCTCTCGGAAGAAATGTCCGTTCTCCAAGAGCGCATCACTTCCACCAACAAAGGATCGATCACTTCAATTCAAGCGGTTTACGTCCCTGCGGATGACCTTACCGACCCAGCTCCTGCCAACACCTTCGCTCACCTTGACGCAACGGTGGTTCTTGAGCGTTCGCTCGCAGAACAAGCGCTCTTCCCAGCGGTCGACCCTCTCGCATCCACTTCCAAAGCACTCGCTCCAGAAGTCGTTGGTGAAGAGCATTACAAAGTTGCTCGTGGCGTTCAGCTCGTGCTCCAGCGTTACAAAGACCTTCAGGACATCATCGCGATTCTTGGTATGGACGAGCTTAATGACGAAGACAAGATGACCGTTTTCCGCGCTCGTAAGATCCAGCGTTTCCTCACCCAGCCTTTCCACGTTGCAGAGATCTTCACCAACGTTCCCGGCGCACTCGTGTCCCTCGAAGACACCGTAAAAGGTTTCGGAGAAATCCTCGACGGCAAATGGGACGACGTTTCAGAAGGTAACTTCTACATGAAAGCCGGTATCGACACCGTCTCCCGCGACTAATCTTCATTTCAGCATTTACCCCATGTCCCTTCATCTCGAAATCGTCACACCTGAGAAAAAGATTTTCTCAGACACCGTCGAAAACGTCTACCTGCCAGGTGCAGATGGAGAGATGGGCATTTTGCCGAGCCACGCCGGTTTAGTCACTGCCCTCCAACCCGGTGAGCTTCGTTACCTTTTTGAAGGCAAGGTCATCACTTTGGCGATTGGTTCCGGCTTTGCCGAAATCGGCCACGACAAAGCGGTCGTCTTGACCGACATGGCACTTGGCGAATCTGAAATCGACGAGCACGCCACCGAGGAGGCGATCAAACGCGCTGAGGAAAAACTTCAAACCATCGATCACAGCATGGATGCAGAAGAAGTCGCTTACCTCCAAGGCATCATCTCCAAGCAATCCGCCGCCCTTCGCTTCAAGCGCAAGTATCACCATTGAGCCGAGCTTGATTGGTGATCCCCGCTTTCTTCTTCAAGGAGACAAGAGAAGCGGGAGAAGCGGGAGAAGCGGGAGGAAGATTTGATCAAAAATTTCATAGGGCGCTCTCGCCGTGCAAATACCGGTGACATGGGTTACAAGTGTCCGCGGACATAGGTAACACTTTTTCGAGCTACTTTCGTATCGAGTTGTAATATCATTTCCCCTCATGCGGCTTGGCAAACGGTCTAATATCAAATTATACCGCGATGCATCATCAAGAACTGTCCTTCTCCTAGCATATGATGACGAGGCAATATGTTCGTAATCATGCTCGCCGCCGGGAGATCATTCCTAGGGATACCCTCTTTGTAGAGAACTCGGCGGATCTTACGACCGCCCCAAACAGAGTGTTCTTTACGAATCTCGATCACTACCTCCACTAGCCCAATGCACGTTTGTTACCTGTAAACTAAGTCTGTACACGACCAGAGCGCCGTGACTACGTGAGATCAAGCCGACTTGAGATCTTTGCTCTCAACATGCAGAAAGTGATCCCAGCTCTCATCGCCCAGCCCATTTTCCTGCAATCCATAAAGTGGACGCCAACGCGGTGCAAATGGCTTGCCTGCCGGATGCATTCCAGCTTCGTGGGGAAGCTTATTCGCCTTGCGTGTGTTGCACTTCACGCATGAGGCAACGATGTTATCCCAGGTCGTTTTTCCGCCTTTGTCGCGCGGGATGACGTGATCCAAGTTCAACTTATTCTCAGGCAGAACTTTTGCACAATACTGACAGGTAAACTTATCGCGGAGGAAAACATTACGTCGTGTGAATTTTACCTCCAAGCGCGGTAAACGATCATAGACTCCCAACACAATGATCTTAGGAACCCGCAACGCGACTCTCACGCTGTGAATCATTTCATCACCGATCTGCTGCTGTGAGTAACCGATCCAAGAAACCATATCGTGAGTCGTAAATTTTTCATCTCCCTCAACTTGCACCACATGCGCATGTCCCAAGCAAAGTAAGTGGACAGCACGACGCGCCGAGCATGTATGAACCGGCTGCCAATAGCGGTTCAGCACGAGCACAGGTAATTCAAGAGGTTCGCTCATATCCTTTCTCAGCTAAACGCTGAAAAGCTACCAAACCTTTACCTTCGGGCAATCGAAAAGATGCCACAAGTTCGAAACCTCGGTAAATCTCGACCATCTCTCAGCCATAATCACAGTTGGCGGAAGTTTCAGGGATCGTTGGGGTTGGCTCAGGAATTTTCACCCTTGTCTCCAAAAATATATCAGCTTCCAACCCGTCATCCCCACATTCGCCTCCTTTTTGCTTGCTGCTTGCGCAACTGGCACAGGCACTGCCATCCCAGAAAACAAATCTGAAAGACAAATGCTCGACCTTATCGAAAAATTCGACCGCTGGGACTATGATGGTAATGGCTTGCTCAACACGAAGGAAATTGGCGACGGAATCACCAGCCTCAAAGGCACAAACCGAATCGTAACATACACCGCTGCGGAAGTCGTGAAATTTTATGATCGAAGTGGCGATAACGCCGTATCCCTCCGCGAAGCACAGGCAGGATATCGTCGCGAGACTCAGCGCTAAGCCGATCCAATCTAGTCATTCACCATAGGCTTCAATCAACTCACGCTATATAAATCACGATACGAGCCCGGAATGTCGCACAAGCGGCCATATACAAACTGCCGATGAAACTCTCCCAAAAATAATTTCATTTGGGTGATCCAAAATTTCCGTGATATCGTATTAGTAATAGTATGAACTTTTTCCTGTAACTTTCCATTCGTAAGATAACGATGCCTCGCGCTTTGCATGCACTGCCAGATATTGATTCTGTGTCATCTCACAACGAGGAGCAGGCGGTGCAGCTGCTTTTGCAAATCAGTCAACAAGACCATTTTGCACTCGATGCGCTCTACAAAATCTGGGCCCCCACTCTACTAGGCATTGCCTTCCGAATGCTGGGTAGTCGACAGGAAGCCGAAGAAGCCATGCAAGACACCTTCGTAAAACTTTGGCACCGCGCCGCAGATTACGATCCCGCCAAATCCAAAGCCTTCGTCTGGAGCTTCACTATACTACGCAGTGTATGCATCGACCATCTTCGCTACCATCGCCGTCAAAAGCGCGACTCCTCGAAAAATATCTCGTGGGACGAGCGCGATGCACCTGAACCACAAACCGATTCGTTCATACTCTCCAACGACACCTTTACCACAGTGCGCCAAGCGTTAGAGCGGCTCCCACCTGAAGAGCGCCGCTGCCTCGAACTTGCCGTCCTCCTTGAATATACCCACTCAGAAATTTCAGATGAACTCAAAACCCCTCTCGGCACGGTGAAAAACCGCCTCCGTAGAGCCATGGAAAAACTCCAATCCATGCTAAAAAACCATGAACTCTAACGATGAATTCCCACTCGATTCCTTCGGTATCGACCCACCTGAAGAGAGTAGCACG
>JBILMI010000118.1:0-7439 GCA_044375585.1 Luteolibacter sp. | reverse complement strand
ATGTTAGCGAATTTCATCACCTTCGAATCAACCACTCAGAACTGTTTGCCGATCAGAAAAATCACATCAATGGAATCGAGAATTTTTGGAACCAAGCAAAGCGTCATTTACGAAGATTTCATGGTATCAAAAAAGAGAACTTTCACTGGTTTTTGAAGGAGTGTGAATGGCGCTTCAATGGAGGTAACCATCAAATGCTCTTGAAGCAGCTTAAATACTGGGTAAAACAGGCTCAGCAATAAGCCTTAGCTAGTACAGCCCCAAAAATAAAATAGAAAAGGATAATCCATCGAATGCTGTTTTCTCGTATTAACTCTGGAACACAAGCTCTAGTTACCAATATGAAATCAAAAATAACACAATACGCTCGCATCCTGATCGGTGTAGCCGAATTGCGAATAAAAAATCACGCCGGTAAAATGAGCTGCCCCTCAATAAACTTAGCTATGACCATATTGTGTGGAACGCGGCCGTGGTCGATAAACAAGTTGATCCATGTGATACTGATTTTAATCACATGCAGCATGCCGCTTCATGCGGCATTGGGTCCGAAAGTTCAGTTGAGATCCAAGCTATCGTTGGAAAATCAACAGATCTCAGTCACTGTCCCGAAAGGATATTCGAACGTCAGTGTGGAGTTACTGCAGAGAGGATCGGGTTGGCAAAGCATCGTAAGTGCAGATGCGATAGCCGGTGTGATGACATTCAACTTACCGTCATACTCGAAGAATGACCGCTGGCGTGTGATGGGCCGCAAGTGGTTGGCGGATCAGCCATTGCTGTCCCGAAACAAGTTTCCCGCTAAATTTTACAAGGGCAAAAATACTTTCGGTGCAATCGATGCCGCACCAGGCGATGATAGTCGCATGATCAATGGTGATTTGATTACCATGCCGAAGGTTGCCGGCTCAGAGGTCAGCTCGCCCTCCGCGGATGCTGCGCAATTGCCAGAGGAGGCCGACATTTGGAAAATTGATGGGAATACGGTTTATTTTTTCAACCAGCTCCGTGGTTTGCAGGTGCTCGATTTATCGGATCCCTCCGATCCCCATCTCATCGCTAGTCTCAGAATGCCCGTGATCGGTCAGGATTTATATGTGATTCCTGAAAGCGATGGTAGCCGCAGGCTGGTCTTGCTGACACAAGGCTGGTCGCCAGAAGGTGGGCAATGGACTAGGATCTCACAGGTGATATTTGACGGAGTTGCTTTGAAACTGACCCACGAGCAGGAGCTCCCGGGCGGGCTTTCAGATAGCCGGTTGGCGGGTGATAGGCTGATTTTGGTTACCTCCCAATGGAAAGCCTCGCCTATATCGGCGGCAGGCGAATGGACATCTGAGACTCGCATTAGTGAGTGGATTTTGAGTGCAGATCAGGCTCCCATGGCTTCTGGCGAGAAGGTCGTTGTCGGAGCCAATCCATTGATTGCAGCTGGAGCGGGCTGGCTTGCTGTATCCGTGCATCCCCGAGGCGAGTGGAACAGATCAGAGGTGAGTTTGTTTGCAATCAAGCCTACAGGACTTGAGTTGATGGGTCCGCCCATCATGACTGAGGGAGTGATCTCCAGTAAGTTCGCCATTTCTTGGAGCAACAATGTTCTTACCACGGTTTCCAACAAGAGCCGTTGGAGCCCCGACTCCGTATCCGTATTGGAAAATTTCAGGGCTTGGGATCCCGATGTGATTCGGCCGGCCGTCATCGAGGAGATCAGACTTGGCAAGCTTGAGTTAGCAAAAGGCGAAAACCTTTATGCTACGAGGTTTGCTGGCGACAAGGCCTATGTGGTGACATTTCTTCAGACCGATCCTTTGTGGGTGGTGGATTTGAAGGACCCAGCAAATCCAATTGTTGCGGGACATTTAGAAGTCCCAGGTTTTTCGACATACCTTCAGCCAGTTGGAAATTATCTTTTCTCGGTCGGTCTTGAATCTGGAACCGTTGCTGCCTCGCTGTTCGATGTCTCCGATCCCGCAAATCCCGGGCTGGTGAAGAGACTCAACCTCGGCAACTCCTATTCTTACAGCGAGGCGGTTTGGGATGAAAAAGCTATCAAGATCCTGCCCGACGTGGGTCTCGTGATGATTCCTATTTCGACGAATGATCCTGCCGATGGCAAATGGAAATCGAGCATTCAACTTCTGGATTTGGACGCGGCTAACGGCATTCTCACGGCAAGAGGAGTGATTTCGCACGACTTTGAGGCGAGGCGCTCCGAAATGGTGGGGAATGCTCTTGTTTCCATTTCGCAAAGAGAATTGATTGCCGCGAACATAACCGACCGCGATGCTCCATCGATCATTTCCGAGGTTTCTCTTGCTTGGCCTGTCAATCGTTGTCTCGAAGTGGGTAATCACTTGATCCAAATCGAGTCTGGAAATTGGTTTTCCGGTCATCGCGCCACCGCTCGCATTTCACCGAATGACAATACCGAATTGATTTACGCCGAGATGGATTTGGGTGAGGGACAGGTGAAGATTGCCGAGCGACGTAAAAATAATCTTTTTGTAATTCGGGATGCCAGCAATAGGTCATGGTACCGTATGGGCTATGCGCCAACGGGCGGATCAAATAACCTTATTCTCGATATCTACGATGTATCGAATCTTCCTAATATGGCTCTGCTTGGGTCGGTTGCCATACCGGCGGGTAATTCTGAAAGCAGCCTGCTTTCAGAACATTTTTTATGGCCGCACGAGAACCGCCCAGCAATCTTTATGCAACCCAGTTTTTCGTACTGGTATGGAAGGCCTGTTTTACCCCAACTATTCGACTCAGTTGCGGTCGAGAGTGATGGAGTTTCCGCGCCAGTCCTTCTGACCAAGGCAACAAGCTTCAATCCTTACTGGATCTCCAATGCAAGACCCCAGTTGCTGGTTCTTGATGTGAGTGACCCGACTGCCCCTAGTGCGGGGAAATCAATCGATTTTGGCCCCGAGGGCTCGAGACTCAGCGGTGCATCTGCAGCGGCCAACGGTCGCTTGGTTGCGGGTGTTTCTCACACCTTTCACTCGAGCACCAAGCAATGGCATCAAAACAGTCAGACTCAACAGAGCGCCCAAATGATCGAAGTGCCAGTCTCCGGAGATCCTGTGATCCGCTCAATCATGGATCTGCCTGGCGAGCTGATTGCCGTCTCGGAACTCGATAGCAAAGGCTTCCTCGGTTTCACCGTTCGTCAGGATATCGGTGAACTTCAGGTCTGTGCTTCAGATGGCTATGATGCCTTCCTTGTCAGTAAACTGAAGGTTCCCGCTTACGCCCCTTGTGTGGTGGATGGCAGGCGGGTTTATTCAGTTTCTGGCAATACTCTGCAATGTAGTTCATTGAGCAACAAAGGAGTATTCTTCAGTGAGGAAAATCTGGATGTTGGCTGGACTCCGTATTCCTTGAAGGCGATCAATGGAACCATTATCGGATCAGCTAGTCATTCATTCTTTGCCACCAAGTCCGGAACTGATCAAATCACTACTTGGCAATTTCCCACATGGAATATTTTTTCTGACGTGGTAGAAATGACAGCAGATGGAGATTTATTGATACCGCTTGGTGAATATGGAGTGGAACGATTAAATCGCTGATAGGCAGTATCAAGGAAACCCCAGTTCAAGGCGTGATGAATGAGCGTATGAACATACGCGATTGAAGAACAACGAAGGAATGAGACTTCACGATCCGAACTCTAAAATCTAACTTTTGCCCACGGACTTTTGGCAACCGCACTGAATTGTTAGAATAAGGAAAGCCCAAGGAATGATGATGAGCTTCAGTAATGGCGGAGCCGATTTGGCTTGGACGTAATGAAATGGAGTCAATGCAGGGAAAGAGTGGAGCGAAACCTTCCTGCATTCCTGCCTTCCTTATTCAAATTTCTTTCATGAATGGAGAGTGAAAGGCCATGCGCGCTGGCTCCTTCATTCTCTTCGTTGCCTTTCCACCCCGATAGATCTGAGGCATATTAGCCGATGTAAACGCACACGATCATCTCTACATCAACGTGGTTGCGGACTTGGACCCTTAAATTTACGTGAATGGGCAACCGCTCTAATGCCAAGGCAGGTGAAAAAGCGAATTCCTAGTATTTTTGTCGCATCTTTCCCTTGCGCGTAGAACAAGGCACATAGATACTAAAATTGAAATGATTGCTTCGGGTATTGCGGCAAAGTCAGGTACGGGAGCTGGTCAGGAAAGTCCGATTGCGCAATGTCCTTACACAGGTGGTCCTGGGAAAATTCCTGGAAACTATGCTGTAGCTTGGGATCTCGCTAAGCAGGCTCAGTTGTTATGCAGTCCTGTTACAAACCCCAGTTCCCTGCAAGACACTGCACGCCTTGCTTGGAGAAACTCGGTTCGCTGTATCGGACGACTGCATTGGAAATCCCTACAGGTCCGGGATGAGCGATCTCTCGACGATCCGAGTCAAATCTTCGAAGCTCTGGTGCAGCATCTCGAAACTGCAACAAACGGCGGGCGCATCATGCCTACCATGACGGTTTTCTCTCCATGGAAATCATCTGAACATGAGATTCGCATTTGGAACCACCAGTTGATGCGCTACGCCGCTTATGAGAGCGCCGACGGCACGATCCTTGGTGATCCGATGAATTTAGCACTGACAAAAGTCGCGCTTGCACTTGGCTGGAAGGCACCATCAGAGCCTGGGCGCTTTGATTTGTTACCGCTCATCATCCAATCCGGCGAGAAGCTTGGAATGTATAAGCTCCCGCAGCGCGCAGTTTTGGAGGTAGCTCTCCGTCATCCGGCGCACTCGTGGTTAGAGACGTTGGGTCTGCGTTGGTATGCGGTGCCTGTCATTTCCGATCAAATTTTCGCAACCGGAAATGAGGCTTATCCCTGCGCCCCGTTCAACGGATGGTATATGGGAACTGAAATCGGCGCTCGCAATTTGGCTGATACCTACCGCTACAATCAATTGCCGATCATCGCAGAAAAACTCGGCTTGGAAACGCTTCGTCGTGGCAGTCTGTGGCGTGACCACGCGCTGTTGGTCCTGAACGAGGCGGTGATTCATTCCTTTATGTCAGATGGGGTCCAGTTGGTTGACCACCACCAAGCATCAAATGAATTCATTCGATTTTGTAAGAACGAGGAGACAACCGGCAGGCAGGTGGATGCAGATTGGAGTTGGATCGTTCCACCGATGTCAGGCTCGACAACACGGGTATTTCACCGCAATTACGAGTTGGATCCCGCATTTCCAAATTTTCTCACTCAGGTGCCTGCGTGGGAAACTGAGCGCGGTAAAATGTTGCTGCATCGTCACCGAATCAATTGACGGAAGCTCATGCCTATCTATCCGTAACCTCGCGATGAGGATAAAGCCATTGGTAGATGTCCGTGCGAGGGCAAATCGCGGCAAACAATCTAAGCCATTGGTATCGTAAATCTTACTGCGCAGAGAACACGCATGCGCATTGGCCGGATGACAGGGTCAAGGCACCGCGAACCAGTTGAGGGCGATCATGATGGGTGCTTGGTGGCTGAAGGTGCGATCGATGATACATCCAACGGATTTTCCGAGATCCGCCGTAGTAAGTATCCATCCATTCAGGTCGCCCTTGCTGCCGCGGGCTTGTCCAATAGATGATCGAACAGAATTTTGAAAGTATGGTAACGGGTAGATGGGCGAGACCGTTCTAGGACGAGTGGATTAGAGCGCTTTGATTGCGTCCATGATGCGATCTGTTAGTTTCTCGTATCCAGCTTTGTTTGAGTAAGCTTTGAATTCTTCCGGCGATAAGATGATGGGTTTGCCGACTTTTACAGTGATTCTAGCGAAGCTCATTTTACCAGAACCACGTGGTAGGGCTTGATCGGCGCCAAAGATACGGACCGGTTGAATTGGAACTCCAGCTTTCGCGGCGATCATTCCGATGCCGGGAGCGGCGGGGCCGATTTCACCATCCAGAGTGCGCGCACCTTCTGGAAAAACTAGAACCCGCCAGCCTTCTTTAAGTTTACGGATTACCGTTTTCATCGAGCTCATGTCTGGCTTGTCTTGGTCAATGGGTATCGCATTCCATTGCGGGTAAAGCCATTTTCCAAAACCTACGAATAGGGTTTTGCGGGCGAAGAAAACCATCTCGGTTTGATAGAGATTTCCGATCAATGGGGGATCGAGGTAGCTCTGGTGATTTGATGCGACCAACACTGGCCCGGAGATGATCAAGTTTTCTCTTCCAAGGATGCGCAGGCCGAAAAGCGTGCGATAGGCTGCGCCAAAAAGCAGCCAGCCAAGCCAATAAATCCAGCGCATCATTTTTTGCGGCGTTTCACTTTCGTCAAAATGCGCTGCTTGCGGCATGGGGAAACCCTGTTTGCGTAGGATTTCGATTGCAGCTTCGATGCCACCCTCTATCGATAATTGTGATGTATCCAGCACCGTGGCGCCATCGGCAATTTTCAACGGGGCTGTTTTGCGTGAACTATCAGCCGCATCGCGTTTTGCCACCGAATCTTCCTCACCATCACCAGAGCGGCGACGATTGCGGACTTCTGGATCAGCATCGATGTAAATTTTAAATGGAGTTTCAGGAAAAACGACCGATCCAATATCTCGGCCTTCCATGACGACGTGGGTCCGCTTGAGATAGTCCCGCTGCAAACAGACAAGTTTCTCTCGCACTTCAGGAATCGCGGACACGACCGATACATTTCCGTTGATCTCCGGATTACGGAGATGCGACTCGGGATTGACGTCATCGATCAAAATCGTCGAGATCAGACCATCGTCGTCACAAGTGATATTGAGTTTATCTAACAGCTCGATCACCGCGGCGGTATTTTTCGGGTCGATTCCTTCGGAAAGGATTTTCCAAGTTACTGCACGATACATCGCACCGGAATTCACCATTACAATCCCGAGGCGGCTTGCTATTGCACGAGCCATGGTGCTTTTCCCTGATGCTGCGGGACCGTCTATGGCGATGGCGTAAAAACTCATTTTGAAACAATCGGAAGGGAAAAATCTTCGGGCTTGGTTTTCTCATGCTTTATCGCATCGAGATGATGAGAGAATCCTGGATAGGAAGTGTTGATGCAATCTGTGCCGCGCACGACGGTCTCGCCTTTAGCAAAAAGCCCGGCAATGCAAAACGCCATCGCAATGCGGTGATCGCCGTGTGAATCAATCTCCGCGGCATGCAGGGGCTTACCTCCGCGGATCAGCATGCCATCTTCAAATTCTTCCACATCAACTCCCATCTTCCGTAAGTTTTCCACGGTCGTAGTGATACGGTCAGTTTCTTTCACGCGCAGCTCACGTGCTCCGCGGATGTGTGTTTCACCCGTCGCAAGTGCGGCGGCTACGGCGATAACTGGAATCTCATCGATCAGATTCGGGATTTCTTCTGGTAGCAACGTCGTTCCTTTCAGGGTGGCTCCGTGAATTTCGATGTTGCCAATCGGCTCACCATCAGAAC
>JBILMI010000117.1:0-7485 GCA_044375585.1 Luteolibacter sp. | reverse complement strand
ACGTCGTCAACTTTGACGATGATATCACCCGTGATCGGATCTTTGATTTGTTCGCAAGAAACGCGACCGTAGATACGAGTGGAAAGTGAAGCGACTTCCTCGTCACCGTCGTAGATGGCCTCGACCGTGATGCCGTTGGCGGTATGGCAATCCTGTTGGAAAACGATCACGTCTTGAGCAACGTCGACGAGCTTACGAGTCATGTATCCGGAGTCCGCAGTTTTCAACGCGGTATCGGAGAGACCTTTACGAGCACCGTGAGTGGAGATGAAATACTCAAGCACCGAGAGACCTTCACGGAAGTTCGAGATAATTGGGCGTTCGATAATTTCACCGGAAGGCTTGGCCATCAGACCGCGCATACCACCGAGCTGCTTGATCTGGGATTTGTTACCCCGCGCACCGGAATCGACCATCATGAAGAGAGGCGATGCCTTTTTCTTACCTTCGTTGTACTCGATCTTGCGATAGAGGGCGTTGGCGATGGTGTCGGTGGCTTGTGTCCAGATATCGACGACTTTCTGATAGCGCTCGCCGTTGGTGATGACACCGTTGCGGTATTGCTTCGAAACTTTTTCGACCTCTGCGTATGCGTTGGCGATGACTTCTGGTTTCTCTTCAGGAATGAGCATGTCGACGATACCGATAGAGATACCGGAACGCATCGCTTCCATGAAGCCGAGGGATTTCAGTTTATCGAGAACCTCAACCGTTTTCTTCTTACCAGCGGCTTGAGTGCAGCGCCAGATGATGTCACCGATTTGTTTCTTGCCGACGGTTTTGTTGTAGAAACCGAGTTCAAGTGGCCAAATTTCGTTGAAACGAACGCGACCCGGAGTGGTCTCGATGATTTTGAGATCTTCTTCACCGTAAACCGTCTTCTTACCGAAGTCTTGGTTACGGATACGAATCCAAGAATGGTAATCGATCTTGCGTGAAGCGATGGCGAACTCGACTTCCGAGGAGTTTTCAAACAATGGCAGATGTTCTTGTTTGTCGCGATCCACTTGGGTGCGGATGCCAGCCCATGTGAGGTAGTAAGTTCCAAGAATGATGTCCTGGGAAGGAACGGTGATCGGGCGACCGGATGCAGGTGAGAAGATGTTGTTAGGTGCAAGCATCAACTGACGGCACTCCATCTGAGCTTCGATCGAGAGTGGAACGTGAACGGCCATTTGGTCACCGTCGAAGTCCGCGTTGTAAGCAGTACAAACGAGTGGGTGAACGCGGATCGCAGAGCCTTCGATGAGTTTCGGTTCGAAAGCTTGGATCGAAAGGCGGTGAAGCGTTGGAGCACGGTTCAGAAGGATAGGATGTCCTTTGGTCACTTCTGCAAGGATGTCCCAGACTTCCGTCGTCTTGCGATCGATCATTTTCTTCGCCGAACGAACGGTATGGCAGTAGCCAAGTTCTTTCAGGCGGCGAATGATGAATGGTTCGAACAAGGTAAGAGCCATTTTCTTTGGAAGACCGCACTGACCAAGTTTGAGATCGGGACCGATAACGATGACCGAACGTCCGGAGTAGTCGACGCGTTTGCCGAGAAGGTTCTGACGGAAACGGCCGCCTTTACCTTTGAGCATGTCGCTAAGGGATTTGAGTGGGCGGTTGCCAGCACCGGTGACGGCACGGCCGTGACGACCGTTGTCGAAGAGTGCATCGACAGCCTCTTGAAGCATGCGCTTCTCGTTCCGGATAATGACTTCCGGAGTTTTGAGAAGAAGCAGGTTTTTGAGACGGTTGTTACGGTTGATGACGCGGCGATAGAGATCGTTAAGATCGGATGTCGCGAAACGTCCACCTTCGAGAGGCACAAGCGGACGAAGATCTGGAGGAATGACTGGAAGCACCAACTGAATCATCCACTCGGGACGAGTCTTGGAAGCAGCGAAGCCTTGAGTGATTTTAAGACGCTTCGATAGCTTCTTCTTATTCTGTTTAGACTTGGTGGTGCCAAGTTCTTCTTCAAGTTTGACTGCAAGTGATGCGAGATCGATCTGCTTGAGCAGTTCCATGATCGCTTCTGCACCCATCGTCGCTTTGAATGATCCTTCACCATAGGTGTCTTCTGCTTCGCGGATTTCAACTTCGGTTAGAAGTTGGCCGACTTCAAGAGCCGTGTTACCTTGATCTGTGACGACGTAATCTTCGTAGTAGATAACGCGCTCAAGCTGACGTGCGCTCATGTCGAGCATCAGGCCGATGCGGGAAGGCATGCACTTATAGAACCAGATGTGGGAAACCGGAACAGCAAGTTCGATGTGGCCCATGCGCTCGCGACGGACGCGGCTAAGGGTGACTTCGACACCGCAGCGATCGCAGACGACGCCTTTGTGTTTGATGCGTTTGTATTTTCCGCAAGCACATTCCCAGTCACGGGTTGGTCCGAAAATGCGCTCACAGAAGAGACCGCCTTTTTCTGGTTTGAAGGTCCGGTAGTTGATGGTTTCAGGATTTTTCACTTCACCTTTAGACCAGCTCCGGATGATTTCCGGGGATGCTACGGTGATGGAAACTTGATCGAAGGCTTCTGGACGTTCGTCCACGCCAAAGATTTCGCGAAGGTTATTGTCGACACTCATATTAGGTAGTAGTTCGGGATGTGGGGTTCGGATTCGCGTTTCAAATTACAGGGTGAGATCATCAAGGGAGAAATCATCGACTCCACCGCCAGCGAGCGGTGAACCGTGATTCGATTGACCTTGGCGTCCAGGGCGGACATCCAAGCCGAGCGATTGCATCTCTTTGATGAGGACGTTGAACGATTCCGGAGTTCCGGCTTCGAGGTTGTTATCGCCTTTGACGATCGCTTCGTAGATTCGGGTACGGCCTTGGACATCGTCCGATTTGACCGTGAGGATTTCCTGAAGGGTGTAAGCGGCGCCGTATGCTTCGAGCGCCCATACCTCCATCTCTCCGAAACGTTGACCACCGTATTGCGCTTTACCACCGAGCGGTTGCTGAGTGACGAGCGAGTATGGACCAACGGCACGTGCGTGAATCTTGTCGGCAACAAGGTGGCCGAGTTTGAGCATGTAGATCATTCCGACCACAACTGGGTTGTGGAAAGCTTCACCAGTGCGGCCATCATAAAGAGTGGATTTACCAGCAGTGCTGCCGTCTTTGCCATCACCGATCCAAGTGTATCCTGGGGTTTCTGGCTCATTTGGCTTACGCTCGCGGGCTTTTTCACCACCACCAATGATTTTCACACCGTCGACTTTTTTAGCCTCGGACATAAAGTTCCAGATGATGTCTTCTTTGATGCCGTCGAAAATTGGGGTCGCAACTTTGAAGCCGAGGGCTTTCGCAGCAACACCGAGGTGAGTTTCAAGAACCTGACCGACGTTCATGCGAGAAGGCACGCCGAGTGGGTTGAGGCAGATGTCAACCGGAGTTCCATCGTGAAGATAGGGCATATCTTCTTCAGGAACGATGATTGCAACCACACCTTTGTTACCGTGGCGTCCGGCCATTTTATCACCGACGGAGAGCTTACGCTTGGCAGCGATGAAGACTTTTACTTCTTTGATCACGCCGGGATCGACGTCATCGCCGGACTCGAGGGAATCGAGTTTGCGCTCGCGGTCGGTGTCGAGTTCTTGGAAGCGGCTTTCGAATGAATTGATGATTTCGACAATCTTGTTACGGATTGGGGAAGGATCGATTTCGATGTGATCGTGAACCGAAGCAAGTTTGCGGAGCAAAGTCTTGGTGATCTTGCGGTTAGCAGGGATGATGATTTCACCGGTCTGCGCGTTCACAACGTCGAGTGGAATTTTCTCACCGAGCAGGATGTCGGAGAGTTTCTCCGTGAGGTCGTCGGTAAGTTTGTCGGCCTTTTTCTTGTGCTCGTCGTTGATTTTCTTGAGTTGTTTCTTGAGCTCAACAGGATCGACTTTTTCTGCACGTTTCTTGGCAAGGCCGTGTGAGGAGACGCGGACATCTTGAACGATGCCGGTGCAACCCGAAGGAACACGGAGTGAGGTATCTTTCACGTCAGCGGCTTTCTCACCGAAGATGGCGCGAAGAAGGCGCTCTTCAGGAGCAAGCTCGGTTTCGGACTTCGGAGTGATTTTACCAACAAGGATATCTCCAGGTTTCACTTCTGCACCGATGCGGATGATACCGTCGTGGTCGAGGTTGCGGAGAGCTTCTTCACCGACGTTCGGGATATCACGAGTGATTTCCTCTGGGCCGAGTTTGGTATCGCGAGCTGCAACATCGAATTCAGAAATGTGGATCGAGGTATAGACATCGTCTTTTACTACGCGCTCCGAGATAACGATAGCATCTTCGAAGTTGTAGCCGTTCCAAGGCATGAAGGCGACGAGGACGTTACGGCCGATGGCGAGCTCGCCATTTTCGGTGTTCGGTCCGTCTGCAAGAACATGGCCTTTTTTGATTTTCTGACCGAGTTTGACGATAGGCTTCTGGTTGATGCAGGTTCCTGCGTTAGAACGCATGAACTTACGCAGCGGGTAGGCGAAAACACCTTTGGCAACGTTGGTTTTAACCGACTCAGGTTCGCTGAGGAATTTCTCATCGGAAACTGGAAGTTTACCATCGCTAGTGGTGATGATCATTTCTGCAGTGGCTGCAGCAATGATACCATCGGCTTCAGCTACGACCACAGCACGCGAGTCGCGAGCGGCTTTGCCTTCGAGACCGGTTCCGACGAGCGGAGCTTCGGAAACGAGAAGCGGCACACCTTGGCGCTGCATGTTAGAACCCATGAGTGCGCGGTTCGCGTCATCGTGTTCAAGGAATGGAATCAGACCGGCGGCAACGGAAACGAGTTGTTTCGGCGAGACGTCCATGTAATGAACTTCCGCAGGAGTGGATTCGATGAATTCACCACGCTCACGAGCATCGATACGCTCGTTTTCGAACTGGCCGGCCTTAGTGATGACGTTGGACGCCTGGGCGATGAGGTAGTTTTCTTCTTGGTCAGCAGTGAGGTATTCGATTTCGTTGGTGACTTTACCGTTTTTAACTTTGCGGTAGGGAGTCTCGATGAAGCCGAACTCATTGATACGTGCGTAAGTGCACATCGAGTTGATCAGACCGATGTTTGGACCTTCGGGAGTTTCAATCGGGCAGATACGGCCGTAGTGGGAAGGATGAACGTCGCGGACTTCGAAGCCTGCGCGATCGCGGTTCAGACCGCCTGGTCCGAGAGCAGAAAGACGACGTTTGTGTGTCAGCTCGGCCAGAGGGTTGGTCTGGTCCATGAACTGAGAAAGCTGGGAACGACCAAAGAAATCACGCACGACAGCGGAAAGCGCTTTCGGGTTGATAAGTTTCTGTGGGGTCATGCCTTCGATATTCACATCGAACAAAGTCATACGCTCTTTCACCAAACGCTCTGTGCGGGCAAGACCGACACGGCACTGGTTGGCAAGAAGCTCACCGACAGCACGCACGCGGCGTGAGCCAAGGTGATCGATATCGTCGATGACACCCTCACCTTTTTTGAGTTTAAGGATGTAACGAACAGCGGCGAGGAAATCCTCAGGAACCATGATGCGTTGATCGGAATCAACGCTGATACCGAGCTTCTGGTTGATTTTGTAGCGACCTACGCGGGTGAGGTCATATTTCTTCGCATCGAAGAAAAGACGCTTAAGTAAAGCGCGAGCATTGGAAGCTGTCGGTGGATCACCTGGGCGAAGTTTGCGATAGATATCTTTGAGGGCTGATTCCTCGTCTTTCGCAGGATCTTTACGAAGGGATTTGAGAAGAATTTCATCTTCGCGTCCGTCGATGACCTCTAGTTTTTTGTGACCGAGGCTAACCAATTGTTTCACGATGCCAGCGGTCAGTGGCTCGTAAGCTTTGGCGATAACGAGTTCTCCATCGAGGATATCTTCGAAAGGAACTTTGTGACCAAGTTCGGCCTCGTCGATTTTGCTGCCGAGCGCGAGGTTTTCGATGGAGTAAAAGTGGCTGACAATATCGCGGTCAGTTGGGTAACCAAGAACACGAAGAAAAGTGGTTGCGAGGAACTTACGGCGACGGCGACGGCGGTCGAGATAAACATAGAGAAGATCGTTGGTATCGAACTGCACTTCCAACCATGAACCACGGTCAGGAATGATACGGAAACTGTGAAGCATTTTTCCGTTAAGGTGCTGAGATGTTTCAAAGCAGATACCAGGTGAACGATGGAGCTGAGAAACGATAACGCGCTCTGCACCGTTGATAATGAATGTACCACGGCGGGTCATCATGGGGAGTTCGCCCATGTAAACGCGCTCTTTTTTCGTGCCTGTTTCGTCCTTGAGCTTGAAGGTGACGTATAGAGCGGCAGAGAATGATTCGCTATTGCGAAGAGAATCGAGAGAAGTGATTTTTGGATCTTCGATATCGTAAGCAACGAAATCTAATTCGATAGCTTCGTCATAAGATTTGATCGGGAAAACTTCGCGAAAGACGGCTTGTAAGCCTGAGTCAGCGCGATCTCCTGGAGCGACATCTTTTTGCAAGAAATCGTCGTAAGACCTGCTTTGGACTTCAATGAGGTTAGGTGGGTCAATGACCTCTTCAAATTTACCAAAATAGAGACGTTCAGCCATGGTGTGTGGTGGTGGTGGGTGTTACGAGTTTGAGCCCGAGCCGGTGATGGCGCGAGCGGAGTTGTGATCAGGAGATGTGAGAAGGATACAAATGGTCGAAAGCGACGCGTAATGCCGCAGTTTTTAGTGGTGTCACGCGTCGGTTCCGGTTTTGCAAGATATTGAGTGGTGATTTGAGGAAAAATGCCCGGAGCGGCAAAACCGCTCCGGGTAAAATCCGTAACGAATTACTTGAGCTCGATTTTCGCGCCAGCTTCTTCAAGCTTTTTCTTGGCGGTTTCGGCAGCGTCCTTAGTAACACCTTCGAGGATGTTAGCAGGAGCGCTTTCGACGAGTTTTTTGGCATCAGCAAGGCCGAGACCTGGAGCAACTTCACGAACTGCCTTAATGACAGCGATCTTGTTAGCACCGGCTTCAGTGATGACGACATTGAACTCAGTTTTTTCTTCTGCGGCTTCAGCAGGACCAGCGGCGGCAGGGCCAGCGGCCACAGCAGCTGCGGCGGAGACGCCCCAGGTTTCTTCGAGTTGTTTAACGAGGTCGACAGCTTCCAGAACGGTAAGCTTGCCGAGTTCTTCTACGAGGTTTGCAATATTTGACATGTTATTTTCTCCTTTGCGGTATCGTCGCCCCCGGAGCTTCCGGAGATTTCAATTTCCCAGCTAGGAAATCGACGAGGAACCATTGTTAATCAGGTCATTGCGTGGAGACGCGACAGACCATCCATTCAGATTGTTTATTATTCGGCAGCTGTCGCTTCTTCAGTTGGTTCGGTTATAACTTCTTCAGCAGAATCTTTCGATCCCTCCGATTTGAAATGCGCGCGTTCTGGATCGAATTTCTCTAGCAAGATACGTGCGATGCGAGTAGCCGGTTCGTTGATGAGGCCGAGAAGTTGTGAAAGAAC
>JBILMI010000116.1:0-7491 GCA_044375585.1 Luteolibacter sp. | reverse complement strand
ATCTCAGAACCGTCGCCAATCATGGCTCCATCCATGATCACGGCACCGGCATGAATTCTGGTTTTCTCGGGATTCAATACAGCCGAAGTAGCAACGCTGGCCGATGGATGAACACCGGGCATGAATTGACGCGTATGATTGGCAAAATGGCGGACCACTGCAGCGAACGAGAGGGACGGATTTGCGACAGCGACCAAGGCTGGTCCATCGGTTTTGAAATCGTATCCCACTGGAACGATCACCGCACCTGCTTTGGTGGTGAGGAAATGCGGCAGATACTTTTCGTTTCCTAGAAAGCTAATTTCTTCAGGTCCTGCCGTATCAAGAGCGGCCATTCCGGAAAAAAGAGAACTCGCCTGACCGCAAATGATGTTTCCATCAATGAGGCTGGCGAGTTCGGAGAGACTTAGGTGAATGGCCAAAGTGGATAGACTTAGGATTTCCCCTTGCTTGTTTCAGGGGCCTTTGGCTTGTCCGCTTTCTTGCCATCCGCATCCTTTTTGTCCGCATCCTTTTTGTCACTATCTTTGCTGTCCGCATCCTTCTTCTTAGCTGGTGCATCTTTGTTTAAGACTTTGAGAACGCTCGCGGTGATATCAGTTGCGTCCTTGCTGTAAATTAGCACTGGAACCTGTGAGGTGCTCATACCGGATTTATCAAAGATAAAATCGTAGTTATCTGCTTTGGATCTTTCTTCGACTAATTTACGGATATCCTCAAGAATACTTTTCATGCGTTGCACCATGTTCTCGTTCAATGCTGTGGTGCGACGTTGGATAAATTCACGGCGTTCTTTGTCTAGTTGGATTCCTTCTTGTTGTTGAAGTTGGAAATCTTTAACCAAGCTTTGCTTCTTGGACTCATTCACCGAAGGGTCTTCGACTTGCTTTTTTAAGCTTTCAAGACTGGTCTCGATCTCGCGGATCCGTTTGAGGCGTTCCTCATTGTCTTGGCTAATCTTCGCACGTTCGACGTTGATTAAATCCTGAGCATCAGCGGTTTGGTAGTATTGTTTGAAGAGCTCCTGCATATCTACAGTGCCGACTTTGAGATTTTGTGCACTTGCCGCAGAAATAAGGGAAGAGGCGAGTGCTATAGCGAAAAAGCGTCGAAATATGGTCATATAATTGATGGTTGCGAGTGGTTTCATGAACAGGTTGAGCAGAAATCGCTGACCCGTCAACAGGCATCAATGAAGATATATTGAAAAATGATGGTTTAAAAGAGGTCTTACACAGGCTTCTCCTAATTCATCATATAGGGGTTATTTCGCGCTGATTTTGAGGATATCTTCATTTGAATTGGTTTGTGTGGGAATGAACCACCTAATATCAGCCCCATCCGCGACGATTTGTTGTTGGTCTTCGAACATGATTTTCGCACTGCCGCCGACGGAAACGGTGAATTCAGTAAAATCAAATCCTTCTGCTTTCATCGTAAGGCTCTCAACACCGTTGGGCATATCTGAGTGGAAGTTAACAGGATCTTCAAAATTATATTTTTTGCGATTTCCTGAAGCGATGGTCGCTTCAAATTTATCTCGTTTGATGCGTTGTTGGAAATTTTTGACTTCAGAGTCAGTGCGTGTTCTGTCTTTCACGTAGGGTCTCAGTCCTATTTTGATGGCTATTTTGAGTGGATTTGTGAGTTTGCCATTGTCAGTGATTTTCCCAGTGATGCCGAATCCATCGCGTGAGGGAGTGATGGTCATTTCAAAAGCTGCATCACCTGTGACGGTGCCGGAATACGTGACAGGCTTATCTGGATTATATGCAGGAGTCTGCTCAGACTTCAGTGAGCTGGGATTGATCTTTTTGCTGGTGAATTTGCCATTTGATTTGGATTCGAGGAATTCGACTTTGAATATAATCGGATTGTTTTCACTAATGATCTCACCGCGTTTCGTGAGGGGATAGAAAACGGCATCTCCCTCGGTGGTGATGCCGAACTGGTATTTTCGTTCTTTGAGAACGAAGAAATAATTTTCCCAAGGCTTCTTATCGATCGATGGAAGTTTGGCGGGGGCGACGGAAGTGCAAGCTAGAACGATAGCAAACACTGAGGGGGAGGACTTAGTAACCTTCATGGCGGAGAGAGAAAAAACTAATGCGTTATGGGTGACCAGATCATTTTTTATAAATCGTTATTTTTTTTCGTTAGAAAATTTATATGTGAAAATCTGCAACTTTTAATTCGTGCGAAAGTTTATCTTAGTATGATCAAGACTTGGATTTTATCTTTGGCGATTTCGATCAGTTTTTACGGATCAGTTAAAGCGCGCGAATCGATTTCGATGGATTTCAAAGTTGATGGCACGAATCGAGAGTCGTTGGTATTTCCTGTGACTAAACAAAGAACCACAAAGTCTAAGCCTGTGCCTGTGGTGTTTTGTTTTCATGGTCATGGTGGCGGTTCTCGTCAGGCATCCATGTCGTTTCGTATGCATGATGAATGGCCAGATGCCATGGTAGTTTATCCACAAGGATTACCAACGCCTGGGCAGCTCACTGATGCAGAGGGCAAGCGGAATGGTTGGCAGGCAAAACAAGGTGATCAGAGGGATAAAGATCTTAAATTTTTCGATGTGATGCTCTTTGAATTATCAAAACTCTATCCGATTGATACGAAGCGAGTGTTCGTGATGGGTCACTCGAATGGCGGTGGATTCACCTATCTATTATGGGCATACCGTGGGGATAAAATCGCAGCTGTCGCACCGTGTGCTGCTTTGTCGATGAGCGTTGTAAAAGATCTTAAACCCAAAGCTTGTCTGCACATTGCTGGTAAGAATGATCGGCTAGTTAAATTTGCTTGGCAGGAGAAAATGATGAATTCGGTGAAGGATACGAACGGTTGTAAAGAGGAGGGTGAGGTGTGGGCTAAGCATTGTCTGTTATACAAACCTGCTAATGAAAAAGTTGGTGCGCCGATGGTGCAATGCATTCACGACGGCACGCATCGCTATCCAGATGATGCAACCGAGTTGATGGTTAAATTTTTCAAAGAGGTTCAGATTCATGAATAGAGTCCTCTGGATGTTAGGTTCAAAGGGTTTTTGTTTGCTTAAAGAAAGAGAGAGGTTATCGATCTGGGTATCGATGAAAGCCGCTGATTTAGCACAATCTGCAATAGATGATATGCAGCCATCCATTGGATTAGGAGCTGTTGGTGAGTGCTTGTGGTATGCTCGGGCTGGACAATGGGATAAGGCGCACGATCTCTGTCAACATTTACCCGGAAAAGCGGGTTCGTGGATTCATGCTTGGTTGCATCGTGAGGAAGGGGATTTGGAAAATGCGAGTTATTGGTATTCGCGTGCTGGCAAAGATATGCCTAATAAGAAGGTGACATTACAGGACGAGTGGATGGCGATGACGGATGAATTGTTAGGTTAGTTTTTATATGGAATTTTTAGAACGCACAGATATCTGGATTTCTCCCTATCGACTGAAGGCGCGGAGTTTTTTGAATTCCATTTCATCGCGACGTGAATTCGAAGGGTTGTTGATCCGTGTAGGGGATGGTTATGGTTGCATTCATCCATGGCCGGAGCTGGGTGATCCGACTTTAGAAAAATGTTTGGAAGATCTAAAAGGACGTCGTGTCTGGCCGATTGTGAAACGCGCCCTGCGCTGTGCGGAATTCGATAACGCGGCTCGCTTGGCTGAGGAGTCGTTGTTTGAAGAAATGGAAGTCCCTCGCAGTCACGCGACATTGGTCGATGCGAATGCCAAAGAGCTAGCCATCGCCATAGAAGCAGGATTCGACACGGTGAAAATCAAAGCGGGTCGGAACATCTCTGTGGAAACGCGTTTTCTCGAAGAAATGTCAGCCGAGTATCCGGCAGTGAAATGGAGAATCGATTTCAACGAACTGCTCGATCTCGATGGAGCGGAGCGTTTTCTCAGCGATTTATCAGATGTGGTAAAACGCAAGATCGATTTCATTGAAGACATCTGTCCGTTTTCTGAGAGTGTTTGGACGGAGCTTTGGAAAAAGCATCGTGTTCAGTTAGCGGTCGATCGCGAGTCGGGTCCTCATCGTAAAGCGGCGCAGTGCATGGTGATCAAGCCAGCAGTGGACGAGCCGTTTTTGTTGGGTGAGGCGGCAGTCATGAATTCTCAGCGTGCAGTGATCACGAGTTACATGGATCATCCATTAGGACAGGCCTTTGCGGCATGGGAAGCGGCACGGACGGAACTGATTTTTCCTGGTTTGATTGGAACCTGCGGTTTGCAAACGCATCATTTATTTGAAAAGAACGCTTTCATTGAGAAGCTGGGCGATTGGAGACCAGCTTTTAAAGTGCCGGGTGGAACGGGTTTAGGCTTTGATGATGAACTTGCCGCACTCACTTGGGTGAGTTTATGAATTCGGTGTCGCGTAGATTTTTTACCATGGATCGCAGCTCATATATTTCACCATCGTTTTGGAATGATTCTGCAAATTGTGTTTTGGGCGGAGTGTTAAATCAAATTCCGGATCTGGGCGATTTAGGTGGCTCGGTCATTTTTAAAACTTCAGGAAGCACTGGAACGCCGAAATGGGTGGTGCATGCAAAGCAGGCGATGCTTGTTTCGGCAAAGGCGGTTAATACGTGGTTAGGGGTGGACCAGCAATCCAAGTGGGGATTGGCGTTACCGATTGATCATGTGGGTGGGTTTTCGATTTTAGCACGGGCGTATCAGTCGAGTTGTGGTTTGGTTGAATTTGAAGGTAAGTGGAATGCTTCAAAATTCACTCGATGGCTTGGCTCAGAGAAGGTGACGCATGTTTCTCTGGTTCCAACGCAACTTCATGATTTGGTAGAAGCATCTTTGAAAGCTCCATTACATCTCCGTGCGGTGGTTGTGGGTGGCGGTCGTTTGACCGATGCTTTGGGTCAAGCTGCGCGTGATCTTGGTTGGCCGGTGTTGGCGAGTTATGGAATGACTGAGGCAGGTTCTCAAATAGCTACGCAATCCATGAATCAACTGAACCAACCGTTTCGTGAGAGTGCTCTGGAGATTTTACCGATCTGGCGAGTAGAGTGTGATGCCGATGAAAGGTTATCTATAACTGGCGATGCTTTGTTCAAAGGCTACATTTTCGAAGAAGGCAATACGGCTCGATTCGAGCCATTGTTAGGAAATAAATTTCTAAGTCATGACCTTGGGATGGTTTCTGGAAATTGTCTCAAGCCACTTGGGCGCATGGATTCCTTCGTGAAAGTGTTGGGAGTATTAGTAGATATCGAATCGGTCGAACGACGATTTCTTGAAATCGCAGTAGGGCGGATGATTCCGGAGAAATTCGCAGTGATCGCGTTGCCAGATCAAAGAAAAGAACACGTGCTAGTGGCTGTGTTTGAGGGTGAGATTGCTGCTGATTGCGTTGAGAATTATCAACGAGTTACACCAGGTATAGAGCAACTAGAGCAGAGTTTATCTTTCCCAAGTTTTCCGCGTAGTTCGTTAGGAAAACTGCGGCGTGTGGAATTGGTGAAAATGTGTGAGAGATTGCTGAACGACTGAACGCCGCAGGCGCTGATTTCTTTGAGCTCGTCTCTTTATTTAAGTAAGAATTCATTTACTCGCTTATGAATTCTGAGATAACTTCGCAGCTTAATGAAATTAAATACCTATCTTGTGACGTTTCTCGGCGTGCTTTTTTCAGGGACTTTAGCGTTTAGCGCGGATCCGATGGCTTCAATTGACACATCGAAATATCAGGAAAAAATTAAAGTTGCCTGTGTGGGTGATAGTATTACGGAAGGCGCTGGCATGAATGGGAATCCTTATCCGAAGCAACTTCAAGAAATGTTGCGTGATAAGTGGCAAGTTGAGAATTTCGGTGTGAGTGGCCGGACTCTAATGAACAAAGGCGATCATCCTTATTCGAAGGAGAAAAAGTATCAGGACGCTTTGGCGATGAAACCCGATGTAGTCATCATCATGCTCGGCACGAACGACACCAAGCCTCAAAACTGGAAATTCAAAGATGAGTTTGAAGCAGATTACAAAATGCTCATCAAATCATTTCAAGGCCTTGAAAGTAAGCCTCGGATCTACATTTGCCGCGCTTGTCCGGTCATAGGAGACGGAAGCTACGGCATCAAAGAAGATGGCATTCAAGAGCAGATTCCCATCGTCAATAAGATCGCAGCTGAACTTGGCCTCGGCATCATCGATATGCATGCCACTCTCAAAGATACGCCGTATCTCATCCCAGATAATGTTCATCCAAACGCTGAAGGCGGTAGAAAAATGGCGGCGGCAGCCGCTGCGGTGCTGACGGGTAAGAAGTAGGTTTGAGGATCACTTCAGATACCACACCCCAAATTCACCAAAAAGCTTCCATAATCAAATCTCATCCGAGTTTATCCGTGTTTCTCTTGATTGGCTTTATTATGTATCAATCAGGGCAGGCTGGAGTCGCGCGGTCCATGGGCAAAACTTCCTCATTTCAGGGTTGTCGTCTGGGTATGAAATTTCGATGATTCCTGCATGTCAAAATACGCAGGTGAAGAGGTTTTAGTAGTCACACGTTCGTTGTTGGAAGAATTGGCAGCCTTTCAAGGCATGCGGGTTGAGGGTGTGGACGATATGGTTTCGGTTCTACTCACTGAGGATAATCACTTTTTCATGGATCGCGGTGCCGCTGAGGAGGATCCGAGCCACAAGCAATTGATCCCATATTGCATTTTTAAATGCGGCGATCGGGTCTTGCATTACACACGTGGAAAAGCCGGTGGGGAAAATCGGCTCCATGCGAAAATTTCTGTGGGCGTCGGTGGTCACATCAATCCGGTGGACATGGGGGAGGGTCGCCAGGGTGCGGCAGCGTATTACGCGGCGGTTCAGCGGGAAATTGACGAGGAGCTCGATATCAAAGGTGATTATGAGATGCGTATCGTCGGCTTGCTGAATGACGATTCTAACCCAGTTGGCGAAGTGCATCTTGGCGTGGTGCATTTGGTGGAATTGGAGGACGAAGAGGTTTCATCTCGTGAAGATGCTCTTACCGATCTCTCTTGGGCTACCATTGCCGAGCTTAAAGGCGGTCTGTTTGAAAGATTAGAAACCTGGAGCCAGCTCTGCGTGGAGCATTTGGCCAAGGGTTGATTTATCAGGTGATTTACAAGGAGCGACGCAGATAAGAATAAGTTCTAAAATCTGAATTTTGTCTTAAATTAACGTTCATCTGCGTCCATCTGTAGTTCACCACTTCATTTCCCATGGATTCAGGATTTACCATAGCGAAAGACTGTGAATGATAAGCGTATGTCCGACTTTGATGCATTTGAGCAAAAGATGAGAGCCGCCGGAATGGGCGATGCTCCGGTTGCTGTTTTCAAAAGAAACTACGAAGCATTATTACGTAACGAAACTGGGATGATTCCTGAACAGACGATAGCGCCAGCAACCGATCTGCCTAAATCTGACCATCTCAATACGGAAAGCTCTGGTAGCAGGCTGGGTGAAGTCGTCGTAATCAAGCTCAATGGCGGAC
>JBILMI010000115.1:0-7587 GCA_044375585.1 Luteolibacter sp. | reverse complement strand
GCATGGGGATTGTTCCGCACCAGCATGTTTTATTACACCGGCTATATAGGACTCATCATCGCAAATTTTCTCTACGACACTCCTATGGTGGGCAGTGGAATGTTGATCTATAGCGCTGCGTTTTTCGCCTTCGCAACTCTATTCCCAAAAGTTGAGTTTCTCCTCATGTTCATTATACCTGTGCAAATCCGCTGGCTGGCATTGCTGGGAACAATTTATTACGCTATAGAAATCTATCGCTCCCCACTGCTTATCGGTTTTTACCTACTAGGCTTTGTGAACTATCTGCTCTGGGCAGCAATCCCTGCGCTTCGTGGACAAGGTCTGCTTGTCAAAGCTGCGCGCCGTAGGAAGAGTTTCGAAAAAAATACAGCAACGGATGAAAATACGTTTCACCGATGCGCGGTCTGCAGCCGCACCGAACTAAGCCATCCAGATTTAGAGTTTCGCATGGCAACGGATGGCAAAGAATATTGCACCGATCATCTAAAAAATTAAGATTTTGCTGCTTCTTAAAATCTCCACCTTTCAAATTTAGATCATGTTAAAATATATTGGCATCGCAGTGCTGACTTTTCTCGTCGCGGGAAGTTGGTATAAATATGATCAATCTGGAAAAAAAGAGGCGCGATTGAAACAAAAGTTCGAGGAGCTTCAATACGATTCCAATACCGAAAAAGAAGCTCTCGATATCAAAAAGAAAATCGGCGGCATGGAAGGTGAGCGCGTCTTTATAGGAATTCTGCTAACATTTTTAAGCGCAGGCTTGGTCGGCATTGTGTTCGCCACTCAGGTTTTACCAATGCTGGCAAATAAAGTTTCCGTAGCGGTATATGCCAGTGATGAGAAAGCCGAAGTTGATCCGTTTCATCTAGCACGGGTGCTGGTGGCACAAGGAGAATGGGATGATGCGATTGAGGCATTCAAGCTGGCCGCGCAGAAAAATCCGGGCGATCGCATGCCATGGATTGAGATCGCTAAAATCCAACGCCAACATCTGGTAAATCCACCCGCTGCAATCGCGACCTTAGGGCAAGCCATCGAAAGCCAAGATTGGGAGGAGAGCGACGTCGCCTTTCTCATGTTCCGTCTCTCAGAAATTTACGAAGAAGATTTCCACGACCTCAAAGCAGCTGGGGCAATCTTGTCACAAATCATCGAGCTCTTTCCAGAAACTCGCCACTCCGCCAACGCACGCACCAAACTCCACCAATGGGGAATGTGAAAAAGTTCTTCGTTAATCGTCAATTCCTTTCGTCCCAACAAAATGCAACGCTCAAAAAATCCATTGACGCTTATTGAGTGACGATTGCTGATTTTTGATTTGAAAAGTCTCTCGCCTCCCCTCTCCTCTTCCCCCCCATCTCCCCCCCTTTTTTTCATTGAATCTCGTCAGAATATTTTCCCGCTTCTGGGTTAATCGGCCATTGTTCGTCATCGCTGTTGCGATCGTCGCGGTCGTTTCACTGGAATCAATGCAGACAGGCTTCGGATGGATTTCAGCTATTGGTTTCTCTCTATTGTGCGGATGGCTGATCCGTTGGCAGATGGCTGTTGTGATCTTCGTACTGAGTGCCGCGATTTTGGTAAATGCTCACTTTCGTTTCATTCATCAGCGCGATGGCGAAGCCTGGCTCGCAAGACAAGCGCCGCAGCGCGTCGAAGCTCGACTGCTAGAGGATGCGAAAGGCACACAGGAAAAAAAAGGAGCAATGGGCCGTTGGCATGCGATTGCAAAAATCCAGCGATTCGGCGAGCCTGCCATCAAGGTTCAATGGCTAGGTGCAGGCACTCCACCACCCGCTGGGACCAAGCTTCTTTCTTATGGCGTTTTCGAAACATTCGAACCCGAACGCAATCCCGGTCTTCCGAATCGAATGGAGTTGATGCGCGCGGAAGGAATCGTTGGCACATTTCGCGCGAGTGAAATGCGTGAGCAACGTTGGACTAGCCCAATCTCAAATATAAAAGCCGATTTCAAGGCATCCTTTCATCAAAGCATCATCGCCGGACTCGATCCCGAGAGCACGGCCGCAAAGGTGATTCTTGCGGTAGTCATCGGCGAGAAATCTCCAGATTCGCTTGGGTTGATCCGAGCTTTTTTTGAAAGCGGAACACTCCATGTTTTTTCGGTGAGTGGCCTACATGTGACCATGGTTGGTGGAATGTTTTGGGGATTGCTCAGCATCCTAAGATGTCCGCGCCGCTGGGCGATTCCTGTCATTATTATATCCATGTTCGGTTATGTATGGCTAACCGGAAGCGCGCCAGCCGCCTTGCGTGCGGCGTGGATGAGCGCCGTGTTTCTCGGGGCATTCATGCTTCGCCGCCGACCCGATCTTCTCAACACACTCGGCAGCGTGCTGTTGTTTGCAATGCTGTGGAATCCGGGAATCATTCGCTTTCCCGGCGTGCAGTTGTCCTACGGAGTCGTCGCAGCGATCGGCTTAGGCACAGCGCTCGCGCGGCGCTGCTTCGAGTGGATCGCAGAAAAAGAAGAGCTACTTCCGGAAAGCGAATTGTCATGGCTGCAACGGAAGTGGCTGAAATTCAGAGAGAGTCTCGCAAACAGCTTCGCCGTCTCACTTGCTGCATCCATTGGCTCTAGTCCGTTGAGCATGTTTCACTTCGGAGTCATTACGCCAGTTTCTATATTTGCTACGGTTTTTCTAGTATTTCAGGTGTTCATCTTACTCGTCGTCGCGCTGACTTCTGCCTTGGTGTATCCTGTCTGGCCAGGAGGCTCGGAGTTTCTCAATCGCAACAACGCCATCGTCGCTGATGTCTGTGCGTGGACTGCCGGCGCGTTTGCAAAAATCCCCGGCGCTTGGGCTTCGGTGAATTCTCCGAGCCAAGACACCCTCATCATCTACGATCTCGGTTACGGAGCAGATGCGGCTTGCTTCGCATCCACTCAGGGCAATGCCGTCATGATCGACACTGGCGGAAAGTTCAGCCTACAGGGCACCATCGGAATGTCGCTCAATCAACTCGGGATGCGGCCAGACTCAGTTATTTTAACCCATGCCGATTCTGGTCACGTCGCTCCGCCGCAGCTGTTGCAGGAAATGTTTCCCATCCGCCAAGTCGTGACAGGCATGCCTTTGGCGAAAAACTCTGTCGCAGCAGATTGGCAAGCTCAAGCTACAAAGATCCGCCTGATCACGCCTCACCGCGGATCTATCATGGAATTGGGAAATGGAGCGCGTGCCGAAGTTCTACTCTCGCCCCATGATCAAGCCGTTGGAACAGTCGCCGATGATCGATGTCTCGTTTTCATGATTCATTGGAATGGCTGGAAACTACTTTGGCTAAGCGATGCGGGGCGGTTAAGCGAACAGGTATTGCTGGAAAGTGGAATCGATCTCAAAGCAGATCTCATCGTCGCCGGTCTACATCAAAGCGATTTCAGTCTAACAAAAGACTTCATTGATGCCGTAGCTCCTCAAACCATAATCGTCCCTCGCCTCGCAGGCAGCAAGATGGATATTCCTCGTCTCGAACAAATGGAACGTTTAGGCAAAAACTCCATCCATATCACCGACCGCCAACAAACCGGCGGACTGACGCTTACGATTGATGAGAAAGGTCAGCTCGTGATCGATGGTTACTTGGACAAAAGCTCATTCACGTTGAAGCGTGAGTAAGATGATGATTCGTTTTATATGAAGCGGCGTGTCTAAGGTCTAAAAGTCGCAAGTCTCAGCTAGAACCGCTGGTGCGGTAGGAGTCATGATGACCTTCTAGCTCTTAATTAAAAACTTTCACTCTTCACTTTTCTTCATTCACTCTTCTCTTATGCCCCGCTGCCCTTGGCTACCCGAAGACAAACCTCTCTATGTGAAATATCATGATGAGGAATGGGGCGTTCCTTCGCACGATCCGCGTTACCTTTTTGAAATGATCTGCCTCGAAGGCGCACAAGCGGGATTGTCTTGGTGGACGGTTCTGCAGAAGCGCGAGCGGTATCGCGCCGTCTTTAAAAACTTTGTTCCTGAGAAGGTTGCGAAAATGACTGATGCGCAGCTCGAAGCCCTCGTTGCCGATGCGGGAATCATCCGCCACCGAGGGAAAATTTTCTCTGTCCGCGACAACGCACTTGCTTGGCTGAGACTGGAGAATCCGGTCGAATGGTTATGGAGCTTTGCGCCAACAAAAAAGAAACAGCGACCACGCACCATGGCCGACTACCCAACCAAAACTCCTGATTCAGAAGCGCTAAGCACAGCGCTTAAAAAAGCCGGTTTTCAATTCTGCGGCTCCACCATCGCCTACGCCTTCATGCAAGCCACCGGCATGGTCGATGATCATGCGGAAGGGTGTTTGAAGAGTGAATGATGAAGAGTGAAGAGTGAAGAGTGAAGAGTGAAATGAGCTAGCGATTCACCCTTGACTCCGCTTCGCTCCGTCCAAGCTATCTCGGCTTCGCCTAACTACTAATAGCTCGTTACAACTCGCTCTGCTTTCACCCTTCACCCTTCACTCTTCACCCTTCTTTCCTGCACCTTATCCGATTCATCGACTTTCCCTCTGCTTCCCATTGAATTTGGAAATCGGTTTTGGGATAAAAAAACGAATCTTGCTCCCACGGTAAAACATCAAACAAGCCGCTGGTGTGGATTTGCTCGCAGGCATACTCGAAATATTCCTCGTGATCGGTCATGAAAAGAAACTCACCGCCGGGAACTAAGGCTGCTTTCACCGAGCCAAGAAAAGGAATCTGAACCAAACGGCGGCGATGATGTTTGAACTTCGGCCATGGATCGGGACAGAGCAGGTGAATCCGTGAAAGCGACGCCTCCGGCAACAACCACTCAACCACATATTTCGAATCCAAGCGTAGAATCTTTGCGTTATCTAAACCGGCGCGCGCAATCTTCTTCGCTACTTTTTTACAACGACCCAGCAACCGCTCAACGCCAATAAAATCCCGCTCTGGATGATGCTTTGCAAGATCGATCAAAAACGATCCATCCCCACATCCCAAATCCATCTCCAGTGGTCGCTCACCATTCCAGAGCTCGCTCACTTCCATTCGTCGAAAGTAATGCGAGGGAACAAATTCCTTATCTGAGATTGGCGTGCGGGAAAGCGTATGCATCTGGGAAAACTTTAAATTTTAAACTCTAAACCTCAAACAAGAGCGCCCTACCATTTTGATCATCCATTTTCCTTGGCTATTTCTTCTCCCATCACGGTTGAAACGGTTGGCTTGGCAGCAAAGATGGATTTGGCTGTTTCACGAACCTGCTTGGGTGTGATGCTTGCGTAAATTTCTGGAAGGAGACGGTGGGTGTTTGCGGCGTGGCCGAAAAGAAGATCCAGCGCAGCGTGGCGAGCGTTTGAGGATGGCGATTGTTGTTGGATCGCAACTCCGGAAAGGACGGTTGAGCGGACGCGTTCGAAAGCTTCATCAGGAATCCCTTCGGTGGCGATTTTTTCAATTTCTTTATCGAGCTCCGTTCGGGCGAGGTCGAGCTGTTCTGGTGAAGTGGCGAGATAAAAGAAAAACAAGCCGGTATCGTAGCCAAGGAACTGGCTGGCACCAACGCGATAGGCAAGACCTAACTCTTCACGGATGCGACCAAACAGCGGACCAGCCATGTCGGAGGCGTATTCTTGGAGGAAAGTGAGCGCATGCCTGTTAGGGCCACTGATATCACTACCAGGATAGGCAATGGCGAGCACTGCTTGTTTTTTAGGTAGTGTGATCTCCGTCGTTTTTCCAGATGTGATTTTAGATTTTGGCGCTTTCCATGCCTCGCCAGTTGGAAGTGTTTCTAAATGAGTTTCGATGAGTGCGATCATCTCCGTAGGATCGAAATCACCGGCAACGGCGAGCGTGAGGTTTGAGGCATTAAAATGCAGTGAGTGATGCGCGGAGAGATCTAGGCGATCGATTTTCGGAAGCGTTTCGAGTGTTCCTAGAGAGTTGAGACCGTAGCCGCTTTCAGAGAAATGAGTGCTACGGAGTTGAGTGAAGCAGTTGTGAAGTGGGTCGGTAAGCGCCTCTTCAAGAGCAGCAACTTGTGATGCTTTTTCGCGAGCGATTGCTTCCGAGGGAAATGAAGGATTGAGCAGGACATCCGATAAAATATCGAGGATGGCAATTGTGTCTTCCGCTAGGCCGCCGGCTTGAACAAGCAGGGCATTGTTACCTGCGGAAGCAGAGATCGATGCACCGAGCGACTCCAGGCTAAGAGCCACATCATCCGCGGAGCGTGAAACAGTACCTTTTGTTAGAGTGGAGGCAAGGAGTTGGTTTAAGCCGTTATTCGCAGGAGTTTCGGAAAGAAGCCCAGCTCCAATGACGGCTTGAAAATGAATGAGTGGAACACGGTGATCTGGCATCAAGGCGACGCGAAGGCCGTTCTCCAATGTGTGGGTGGTGATTTCGACTTGGCTCTTCTTGGATTTCTTTTCGCCAGAGACTGGGGTAAAGCCGAGTGGATCAAGTGAAGTAAAGGTCAGGCGATTTTCCGTGAGTCTCTGACAGACCCGGCGAATATCCGCGGCGGTTACGGCATTAAGCTCGCCGAGGTAGGCGCGCGTGAAATTGAGGTCACGGGCTTCATGCCAATTCGATGCGAGATCCGATGCGCGACCGGAGGCGGTGGTCAGCGTGCGGAACTGAGAAGTGGCAATCTGGCGTTTTGCTTTAGAGATTTCATCATCCAGCTCCGAGGCAGGAAGGTTTGCGAGCTCGGTGAGGATTGCGGATTTTAATTCATCGCGTTTCTCGGGATGAGCTTCTGCGGAAATCGCGAAAAGACCTTCTTCCTCGGGACCCGTCCATGTCCATGCTGAGATTTCCAGTGCGAGTTCGCGTTGGTCACGCAGTGTGCGATGAAGGCGTGATGAGTGTCCGCGGCCCAAGATCGCAGCGAGGAGATCGTAAGCCGGAACGCTGGGATCACCCAGTGGAGGAGTTTTCCATGAGAGACAAAGTCGGCTTGTGGGTATATCAAAATGATCCAAGCCCTCGCGTGGACCGAGCTGCTTGGAATCCCGCTGTATGTGTGGCTCCGGTCCGGAAACGATACGGCAGCCTGCTGTTAGAGAAGTAATAAGAGAGATTGCGAGCGCTGGATCAAAATCACCAGAGATAACAAAATGCATGCGATCCGGCGTGTAACGACTGCGGTGATAGGAAGTAAGATCCGTGTAGGAAATTTCATCAAACAAATGTCGATGCCCAATGACCGGGTGGCGACGAGCATCTACGGTGAACGCAGTAGATAGCAAGAGGCGCGTGGAGGCGCTATCAGGATCGTCTAAGCCCATGTCAATCTCACGGCGGATGACGTCCTTTTCATTTTCAAAATCCGCTTCAGGAATGGTTGGGAAAAACACGAGCCCGGTGAGGCATTTTAAAAACGTTTCCAAAGAATGCGCAGGACCATCGATGTAGTAAACGGTGCGATCAAACGTGGTGTAAGCGTTCCAATGCCCCCCACCCGCTTGGACGGTTTGCGCGAGCTCATCGGCCGAAAAGTCGCGAGTGCCCTTGAAAACCATGTGTTCAAGAAAATGCGAAAGCCCGGCACCGAGTTTTTCTCCTTCGTGTATGCTACCGGTGGCAACCCA
>JBILMI010000114.1:0-7604 GCA_044375585.1 Luteolibacter sp. | reverse complement strand
AGTTTCGTTTACTAAATTACCGTTTCGGTGAGTCCGGTCAGGGCGAAGTCTATGTCTCCCTATCATCAGGCACTGTCAGAGATAATGCGAATCGCTGGCTGAAACAATTTGGCCGTGAAGAGATGAAAGATGAGGAATTTGCAGGTATGGAAAAAATCCCCGTTGTTGGAATCGAGGGAGTCTGGGTTGAGCAAAGCGGTGAATATGGAGCTGGCATGGGAGCGGATGCAAAACAAGACTATGGCCTGTCGGGAGTGATCGCAGAGGTGGATGGGCAAATTTTAACGGTCAAAATGGTCGGGCCTGCAAACGAAGTGGATGCTGAAAAACAAGCACTTCGTCATTACATTAGCACATTACACATGACAGGTCATTGATCTTCGATTCAGGGAATCTCAAATGGATAACAAAATTTACACTAAGGAAATGAGCCAAGGAAAATCTGTGTTTCGCATCATCTATGATTTCCTCTCAGGATTCAAACTTGCAACGGCACTTTTACTTCTACTTCTGCTGCTTACATGGTTTGCAACCTTGGAACAAATTGATCATGGACTACATGCAACTCTGAATAAATATTTCAGTTGGAAATCGTTCTTTTTTATTCCCGAAATCAATGGCAAGAAAATACCTCTCATTCTACCCGGGGGCTATTACGTATGCGCCTTGTTGCTGGTGAATATGATCCTTGGTGGAGTGATTCGAATTCGTAAAGGACCGAAGCAGATTGGAAACCTCATCTCGCATTTCGGTATCATATTCATGCTTTTAGGTGGCGGAGTTTCTCATCACTTTGAAGAGCGTGGAAATATGGCAATCTATCCAGGTGAGGTTAGTGATATAGCAGAAGATTATTTTGAATACGTGATCGAAGTTTCTGAAGTGACAAATGGAACTCGAAATGAGTTCCATGTTATTCGAGGTAAATACCTAACAGATTTAAAAGATGGAAATCATCGGATCTTTGATTTTAAAGAATTGCCCTTTTCCTTAAAAGTTTCTGGTTATTTGAAAAATACTCAACCTGTCAATGCCCTTGAGATACCTATAACTAATGGTGAACTCGTCACCGATGGTTATTATTTGCAGAGTATTCCTCCAGAAAAAGAGTCCGAGAGAGATATGCCCGGAGCTTATGGACAGATCATTTTTGAAGACGGAAATAAATCAGCTCCATTCATTCTGATCGGAGCGAGTTTTTACCCATTCACAGTTCGTGATGGAGAGCGCACGTTCACAGTTGATATGCGCAAGCGCCTTTGGCCGATGCCATTCCAGGTGAAGCTTGATAAATTCCATGCAGATTTCCATCCGGGCACTTCTCGTCCTGCAAAATTCATCAGCGATATCCGCCGCATTGAAAATGGCAAAGAGGCGAAGGTGCGGATCGAAATGAACGAGCCGATGCGCTACGAAGGATATACCTTTTTCCAAGCTAGCTACGGCCCTAAAGATGCGAAGCCGACGGATGATATGTATACGGTTTTAGAAGTGGTGAAAAACCCTTCAGACAAATGGCCAGAATACAGCCTGTATATCGTTGCAGTCGGCATGCTCATTACGTTTTTAACCAAACTGTTCGGTCATTTAGTAATCGTCACAAACAAAAGAAAGAATCATGGGAAAAAAATCTAAAGTAGGAAGTTGGGTCTTTGCGATTCTCGCTGCCCTCGGTCTGGGGTTTGTGTTTGTGAACATGTTCATCGACAATATGCCGAAAGGCGAGGTGCAGAGAGTGGAAGGCTATAAACCGTGGGATAAGGAGACGATTGATCTTCTCGCTAGATTGCCCGTGCAGGATGGCGGACGCGTGAAGCCGTTTTCAACTCTGGCTGGATTTAAAATGCTCGGTTTACACGGAGCGCGTTCGATGAAGATCAAAGACGAAGCTGGGGTGGTTTATAAAATTAAACCTACTGAGTGGCTGATGGATTCAGTTTTTCGTCCGAACTTTGCAATCAAGTTACCTACTTTCCGGATTGATAACTCTAAGGTGTTAGAAGCGATTGGAGTTGGCGTGAAAGGTCGCAGAGATCGTTATAGCTACGAAGAAATTGTATCGGGTAGGGATAAATTGATGGAGCTCGCACAATCTTATGAGTTAATCGATAAAAAGAAGCGTGATCCCGAACAACAGCAGACCATTGATCTTGGATACAATATCAGAAATTTCGAATCTCTTTTAGCTTACTTCAGTTTTGCTCGTTCTGGGGTTGCCTTGGAAGGGACAGGAATAAATGGACAACCAGATCAACGTCGCGCTTTCAGTCTAATCATGGGAATGGCTCCTGATTTATTACCTGAGCTAGAGCGAATGAAAAATAAGGAGGGACAAGTTCCTCCGCGCCTATTGGCTCTGCTTCAACAAATTGAGGACGGGGCAAATTTTTCTAAATACGGACTATTCATTTTGCCACCAGATAATTCCACTGAGGAAAACTGGTTATCAGCAGGCAATGCGATTATGGAGGGGATGACGCTTAAGGCGAAAGATCCGAAAATGGCTATCGAAGATATCCAAGCAATGGAACTTGTTATTCATGATTTGACGGTTGGAGAAAAAGAATTCCGTGATGCTGTTATAAAATTAAAAGACCGAATTGATTCCCGTGCAAAATCACGTGATGAGCTCAATTATATTAACCTTGAGGTGCAGTATTTTAACAGGGACTATTTCCTAAATGCGCTTGTCCTGTTTCTCCTAGGAACCATCAGTGCACTTGCGATGTGGGGATTAGGTCAATCACGTGTTGCCAAAGGGTTCTATTGGATAACTTTAAGCACAACCTTAATCGCTGCATCTCTCTGCGTTCTCGCTATTGTCATACGCTGTATTATCATGCAGCGTCCACCTGTTGGGAATCTCTATGATACGGTGATTTTCATTGGAACGACTGGTGTAATCATTTTGCTTCTAATTGAGTGGATGAGTCGCAATCGATTTTCTCTTGGTATGGCGCCGGTTATTGGAACGGCTCTGATTATTCTTTCGAGAAGATATGAAGTTGGAGATGCAGCGGATCACCTGGATCCATTGGTTGCTGTCTTAGACTCAAATTTCTGGCTCACCACTCACGTGATCACCATTACGCTTGGCTACTCTGCTGGATTGCTTTCTGCGATGCTTGCTTGTGGATATGTCCTCATACGTGGACTGAATCTCGACGGTGAAAATAAAGACCTGCGTCGATCTCTCACGAAAGTAGTTTATGGATGCATTTGTCTAACTGTATTCCTTTCACTCGTCGGAACGGTCTTAGGTGGTATCTGGGCAAACTATTCTTGGGGCCGCTTTTGGGGTTGGGATCCTAAAGAAAACGGAGCGCTCATGATCGTTCTCTGGACTCTTGCGATTCTACACGCTCGTGTCGGTGGTATCATTAAAGATTGGGGGCTTCATCTCTCCGCTATGTTCACCGCCTGCGTCGTGGCCTTTTCATGGTGGCACGTCAATTTCCTTGGAGTGGGACTTCATAATTATGGGTTCACCGCTGGTAAGGGCACAATCTGGATTTTCTATATCGTCATGCTCGTCTTCATGCTGTTTGGTTCCATGGCCATGCTATTGGAGAAATTCTCGGTAGCAGAAAAGTCGGAGAAGCCAGTCGAGGATGGAGAGTTTGTTGAATCCTGATATGGACTCGGCGACGAAAGATCGCCGCTACTTCAAGTTCTCTAACACCCAATGGTATTCCGCGGCGATTTGCTCTTCGACTGGGCGCTGTAAATTTCCTGGCAATACGCCCCAAGTGTAGGTTTCGATTTCGAAATGCTGGCAGGCGTTGGGATGTTTGAGACACCAATCTAGGGTTTCCTCGACGTGGGCGTGGGTCGAGCCCAGTGGTTCAGTGGCTTCGGTATACAATGGAATGTGGAAATGCACGCGTGCTTCGCAGAAATCTTTGGGTTGTAGGATTCCAGAATCGACGGCTTCGAAGAACACTGGGAGATCTTTGAAACGCTCGAGTGAGCCATCGGGTCGACGTGCGATCACTTGATGAAAATAAGTCGGTTCGTTGAATTTACGGATCGCTTCAAGCGCTGTGGCATCGGTTGGGTTCAAGCGCAGGGCGTTGGATAGATGGATTTTGGAGAGGCGGATGTTCGCATCGATCGCGATGGCGTTGAGCGATTCCTTGGCATCGTCGAATTCGATGGCGAAGTGGCAGCAGTCATAGTTTAGGCCGATGCGTTGTTGGATGAGGGTGGGGTTGGCGGCATCGCTATGGAGACGCTCGAAAAACGCCAGGGTTTCCACGGTGTTTTCAAAATGACCGAGCGGTTCGGGTTCGAGGCCGAGGTGGAGGTCGACTTGGTGTTTCTGGGAGAGATCCTCGATGAAGTACGCCATTTCGATAAGGTTTTTGCGGATGAGAGTTTCATCGGCATGGAAGGTCTTGTGGGAGCCCGGAAGGGTGGAAATCGATCCTCCAGAGCTTTTCGGGGCGATCTGGGCGATGATTTGGAAGAGATTCTGGGTGTATTTGACCCGTTCTGAGCTCATCCAATCGGGCTGGAAGACCTTTTCCTTCACAGAAGTCCCGTGGAAAGCCCCGTAGGGGAAGCCATTGATGGTGAAAACCATGCAGTTGTTTGCGGCCAGCCAGTCTTTAAAGCGCTCTAGCTGATCGTCCTCAAGTAGCTCCGCAGCAGCTCGAGCTGAAAGCCGTAGGCCGATGGGATATGGGCGGTCTGCGGGTTGGTCACCGGAGGCTAGCAGTTTGTCACGCACAACAAGCACGTGCTTTTCCAGCGCATGCAAAGTTTCCGGCCAGGATTCGGCGGGATGGATGTTGGTGCAGTAGGCGAGGTTCATGTGAAAATCTAAATTTTAAACTTCATATCTCAATGAAGAGTTTTCGATGTTTTATGCGCTAGCTTCGACGGCTTTTGCGATACGCAACATCATCGCCTCTCCAAAGTTTGGAGCCATGATTTGGATGCCGACTGGGAGTTCTGTGGCTCCATCGAAGGCGGTGGTGCCGCAGGGTACGGATATGGCGGGGATTCCTGCTAGGTTAGCTGCGATAGTGAAAATATCGGCTAGGTAATCTTCCAGGGGGTTCTCCGTGCAGACTCCAATCCGGCGCGCAGGGGTGGGCGTAACGGGTGAGAGAATCGCGTCGACTTTTTCAAACGCTTGATTGAAATCACGGGTGATCAGTTTTCTGACTTTCTGAGCGCGGGTGTAATAGGCATCGTAGTAGCCAGAGGAGAGCACGTAGGTTCCCAAAATGATCCGACGTTTCACCTCTGGACCAAAGCCTTGTTCGCGGGATTGGTGATAGACATCGATGATATCAGAAGCGCCGGTGGCGCGATTTCCGTAGCGAATCCCATCGAAACGGGAGAGGTTCGACGACGCTTCGGCTGGGGCGATCACGTAGTAGGTGGCGACTACGTGAGAGGTATATGGTAAAGATATCTTGATAATTTCAGCTCCTTGATTTTCAAGGTGTTGGATACATTTTTTCACATTTTCTCGAACCCCAGGATGGATGCCATCGGCGAAGTATTCAGCTGGAATTCCAAGTCTTAGTCCCTTGACGCCGTCGTTAATCGTTGCCGAATAGTCTGGGACTGGGAGATTGATAGAAGTGGAGTCTTTGGTGTCATATCCAGCGATCGCTTGAAGTATGAGCGCGGCATCGTCTACAGACTGGGTAAGGGGTCCGATTTGGTCGAGAGATGATGCAAAGGCAACTAAGCCATAGCGTGAGACTCTTCCATAACTCGGCTTGAGTCCGACGATTCCACAATGGGAAGCTGGCTGACGGATCGAACCACCGGTATCTGAGCCGAGTGCGGCGTAAGCAGTGAGATCTGCGACCGCTGCAGCGGAGCCACCAGAAGATCCGCCGGCGATCCGATCGTGATCGCGGGGGTTTCGGGTGAGTTGAATCGCGGAGTTTTCCGTCGCGGAACCCATCGCAAACTCATCCATGTTCATGCGCCCAAAAGGAATAGCGCCAGCTTCTTTTAATTTTCTAATAACTGTTGCATCATAAGGAGATACGTATTTATTTACTAAAAAATTAGAACCGCAGGTACAGGGCTGGCCGAAGGTATTGATGTTGTCTTTGATCGCAATCGGAATGCCTCCAAGAGGCTTTGAGAGGTCGGCATTACCGGCGGCGACTAAGGCTTCCTCGTAGTTGTATGAAACGTACGCTTTAGTTTTGGAATCTCGCTCTTTGATGGCAGAGGCGAGGGATTCGAGAGCCTGAATTGGAGTGGATTGACCAGAGAGGAATTGCTGGCGGAGCTCGGTGAGAGTCATTGAAGAGTGAATGATGAAGAGTGAAGAGTGAATGCAGAGCGAGTTGTAACGAGCAATCAATAATCAGGCGTCGGCGACGACTTTTGGGACGCGGATCTGGGATAGCGACTGGTCTGGGGCATTTCGGAGAACCAGCTCGGGATCGAGGCTAGGAATTGGGGTATCATCACGCATTAGGCCGAGTTTTCTGTGATCGTCGAGCTCAAGGTCGTCTGGGAGGTCGATGGAAGACAAAGTTTCGACATGCTCAAGGATCGCATCGAGTTGGGACTGGAAGGTAACGACTTCGTCAGGGGTGAGATCGAGACGTGCCAATTTGGCTACGTAGCTGACATCGATGTGTTGCTGGGACATGGGGAAAGTTCTTAGTTCGTGATTCCGACTTCCTTGAAGAGGATGTGTGCGACATTGGTAAGAAAGATCTCCGGCTGGAAGTCTAAAAATGGGGAAGTGAGGCTGAGTGGAATAATTCTTTAGCCTGCGGCGATAGAGGCATCCATCATTACCCTTGAATGGCAGATAGGATATCGGAAATTTCAGCAAGGCGGCCAATTCCTTGGTAACCGCAAGCTAAGTCACCTGTGGCGGGTTGGATGAATTGGCAACCGTCGGCGAGGAGGGTGGCGATGTTGCGTTGGGTAGCTGGGTGGAGCCACATTTTTCCGTTCATTGCGGGGGCGATGAGGACAGGGGTCTCACGTGGTAGAGCTAGGTAGATGGAAGTTAAAGGATCAGGGGAAAGACCGTTGGCGAGCAGGCCTAGGATGTTGGCTGATGCTGGAGCAATGAGTAAAAGATCAGCGGTATCAGCAAGCTCGATGTGGCCGGGTTTCCAGGAGTTTTTTTCATCTTCTAAGGATATGAGCACCGGATTGCGGGTGAGAGTCTGGAGAGTGAGCGGTGTAATAAACTCACAAGCGGAACGGGTCATGACGGCATGCACGTCGTGCTGAGCTTTGACGAGCTGCGAAGCAAGATCGGCTGCTTTGTAAGCAGCAATGGATCCGGTGATGCCGAGGATGATTTTCATTTAAGTTTCAAATCTCAAAATACAAATTTCATGTCAGAGGGTAAGTCAGTGAGTCATGATGACAAGTCGAAGTTTAACTTCAACTGAAGCGCTTTCTTTTTGAAACTTGAGATTTGAGATTTCACCGCAGCATGGCTGCTGCTTTTTTCAGGGCTTGAGCGAGGGAATCGATGTCTTGCTCGGTGTTATAGAGGGCGAAGGAGGCGCGGGTGGTTCCGGTAATTCCGAAACGGGCCATGAGCGGTTGGCAGCAATGATGGCCGGTGCGGACGGCGATTCCCATTTGGTCGATCA
>JBILMI010000113.1:0-7611 GCA_044375585.1 Luteolibacter sp. | reverse complement strand
TTGACGTGTGCGACCGATACACCAGTCAAATGGCTGTTTAAAATAGTACCAGTAAAAAATTCAGCTTTTTACGAAAAGACTTTTGAGAAACGGTCTAATACAGAGTGTTGCAAAACTCCTCTCTCATCTATTTCATCTCTACCTGTAATTTAAAGCCTGATGCATTTGGAACCAATGCACAAAAAAGCCCCAACTTTTTTAAGAGTTGGGGCTGATTTGTATGAGTGATGTGCTTTACAGCGCTTCGTTGACGAGTTTCTCAAGTTTGACGATGTCTGCTGCGAAGTTGCGAATCCCCTGAGCTGTTTTCTCGGTGGCCATAGCGTCCTCGTTGAACATCAGGCGGTAGGTTTTTTCATCGAGTGAAATTTTCTCAACCGGATCACTCTGAGCAATTTCGGCGGTGAGCTTTGCCTCTATGCTTTCTTCCGATGCTGCGAGCTCCGCGAGAAGGCCTGGGGAGATCGTTAGAAGATCACAACCTGCAAGGGCAGTAATTTCACCTTTGTTGCGGAAGGAGGCACCCATGACTTCGGTCTTGTAGCCGAATTTTTTGTAGTAGTTGTAGATCGCCTTCACGGAAATAACGCCCGGATCTTCATCGCCTTGGTAATCTTTGCCGGTGCTGGCTTTGTGCCAATCGAGAATGCGGCCGACGAATGGAGAGATGAGCTGCACCTTTGCTTCAGCACAAGCAACGGCTTGAGCGAAGGAGAACAGGAGAGTGAGGTTGCAGTGAATGCCTTGCTTTTCGAGAATTTCAGCGGCTTTGATGCCTTCCCATGTGGAGGCAATTTTGATCAGCACGCGATCACGAGAGATACCTTCTTTTTCATAGGCGGCGATGAGCTGAAGGGCTTTGTCTACCGTGCCTTGGGTGTCGAAGGATAGACGTGCATCAACTTCAGTGGAGACCCGACCCGGCACGATTTTGAGAATTTCCAAACCAAACAAAATGAGAATACGATCCAAAACGGCATCAGTGAGCGCTTGTCCGCTGAGTCCGCTATTTTTTTGCTCGCTGATCGCCTGATCGATGAGTGGGCGATACTCGGCCTTGGTGGCGGCTTGTAGGATGAGCGATGGGTTGGTGGTGGCGTCTTGAGGCTTGAATGCTTTCATGGCCTCGAAATCGCCGGTATCGGCGACGACGGTGGTGAGTTTCTTGAGTTGGTCTAGTTGTGTCATGTCGGGATAGTTCTAATACGGGATTGGATGATGTTGAATGTTAAACTTCGGGTTCGGGGGCGAAAGGGGATGAAAATTTGAGAAGAATCCAATGGAAGTAATTTGCAAGAAGAGTGCCGAAGGAAGCTCCGAGGAAATCGGCGATCCAATCATAAAGGTCATTTCCCGAGCGGCCTGGGGTGAAAGTTTGGTGGTATTCATCGATGGCGCCATAAATGCTGAGAAAGATGATAGGAAATAGGTATCGAGTGAATACAGAAGTTTGGTCATCAAATTTTAGCTGTGACCAGGTAGCTAATATGTAGCCACCACCGAAGAAATAGCCGAAATGAGCGACTTTATCGATGTGTATGATTTTCGGAGCTTCTTCGGTAACAGGTATCGCATGAGAGGATAAAAACCAGAGGGTGATTATCCATGCTATGAATAGCACCATCCAAAGCATGGAATTCGTGAGAATGGAGAAAACTCGTTTCAAGGCTCAGCAATAGTTGGATGGTTTAAGGGTTTTTCATCTCGTCCTCAAGACGCTCTGCTAACCATTGCTTCATCATTGACTGATAGTTGAGGTAGCGTGAGCGTGCGATGCGCTTGATGCGTGAAAGCATGCGTGGATCAAAGCGCAGCGTGATTGTCGTCGATTCACGGACGTGGGCCTCATGGATGGAGCCGCTCATGAGTTTTGAGTCGAGCTCGTGGTCTTGCCAGAAAGCATTTTCCGCTTTGTCGTCTTCAAAGTTTGGAAGTTGATCCCAAGTGTTAATTGTTTTCATGGTATTAGCGGGTTTCGTTGTAGTTCCGGTCGTAGAAGCGGCGTTCCGCTTCGCTCATTTCCCGTGCGGTGATGACGCGTGCTACTTTGCCATCGGTAGTGAATCCAATGAATAGATGCCGATCTGTGACGGTGCGACCAAGGGCGAAAAATCTGGATGCGCCGTCTTCGCGGTCATTATCTGGTAGGAAACGGATACTGAAAGGATCTTCGAGAACTTCTTCGAGTTCACCGGGTTTGATGAACTTCAAATCGAAGGGGGCATTGATAAGATCGAGTTCCATGAGTTTCAGTGAGAGTTAGGATATAATATCCAATAACCCGATAGATTACTTAGATATCTTGAGGTGAGGAAGGATTTTTTCTAGCGCAAATTGAGGGCTGATATGGTGAAGCTTTTGGAGGATATCGGGTTTGCCGTGTTCGATAAACGCGTCTGGCCAGCCGATGCGCTCCACTTTAGTCGTAATATTTGCATCGTTGAGATGCTCGATGCAGGCAGCGCCGAAGCCATTCATCAAGACGTGATCTTCGAAGGTGCAAACGACTTTTACGCTACTTGCAACTTTTTCGAGCAGCGCGGTATCGAGTGGTTTAATGAAGCGTGGGTTCACTAAGGAGACGGAGTAACCCTGTTTTTCTAGAAGATCTTTGGTCTGGACTGCGATGTCGAAAAATGTGCCAAGTCCGATCAGTGCAACATCGGTTCCTTCCTGGATGAGTTCGCCTTTGCCGAGTTCGATAGGGGCGACGGATTGATCTAGGGGAGTTCCACTAATGACGCCGCGAGGGTAGCGAATTGCGGTTGGCCCTTTATCGTAAGCGGCCATCCATTTCAGCATAGCAACGAACTCAGGTTCGTTTTTTGGCTGCATGTGAATGATGTTAGGAATGTGGCGAAGGTAGCCGATATCGAAGAGACCGTGATGGGTTGGGCCGTCATCGCCGGAAAGACCGCCGCGATCCATACACAGACGAACGGGCAGGTTTTGAAGCGCGATGTCATGAATGATCATGTCATAGGCGCGTTGCATGAAAGTTGAGTAGATAGCTACAATAGGGCGTATCCCTTCCGTGGCGAGGCCTGCGGCAAAGAGCGCGGCGTGTTCCTCGGCGATACCGACATCGAAATAGCGATCCGGTAGGGTCTTCTTGAAAATATCCAGCTTAGTGCCTCCTGGCATCGCTGCGGTGATGGCGACGATTTTTGGATCGTCGATCGCTAGGTCTGTGATGGCTTGCCCAAAAATTTCTGAGCAAGTAGGGGTTGTGACGGTATCGGTGGATCCGTCTTCGATTTTGTATGCACCGAGTCCATGGAATTTGCCTGGATTATCCAGTGCTGGCTGATAACCGCGACCTTTTTCAGTAATGATATGGAGGATGACTGGTTCGTTGAGAGTTTTGAGATGCTCGAAAGTTTTGATTAAGAGCGGGATATTGTGGCCATCGATGGGACCAAAGTAGCGGAGTCCGAATTTCTCAAAAAGAACGTTGGGAAAAATAAGGTTTTTTGCGCCTTCTTCGACCCGATGAGCAATTTTTCTAACTGCTTTTCCAAGGACTTTTTCGACGAAGTCCGCGGCGGCTGTGCGGACGGCGGAGTAGGTCGAATGGGTTTGGAGTGCGTTGAAATAACGGGCGATAGCGCCGACGTTTTTATCGATCGACCATTCATTATCGTTCAGAACGACGATGAATTTTTTGGTGGTTTCGGAAATGTTATTTAGAGCTTCAAGAGTAGGGCCGCAGGTGAAGGCTGCATCACCAGCGACGGCGATGACGTGATTATCATCGCCAGTTAGATCGCGAGCTGCGGCCATGCCGAGCGCTGCGGAAAGACAGGTGCCTGCGTGACCGGCGCCGTAGGAATCGTGCTCGGATTCAGTGCGCAGCAAGAAACCATTGAGGCCTTTGTAAGTGCGTATCGTATCGATTTTCGATGCGCGACCAGTGAGCATTTTGTGAACGTATCCTTGGTGTGAGACGTCGAAAACAAATTTATCTTTAGGAGTTGAGAACACTGCGTGCATCGCGATGCACAGTTCAACGACACCTAAGTTAGGTCCGAGGTGGCCGCCGGTAACTGAGAGACAATGGATGAGAGCACTACGAACCTCTTGGCTGAGTGTAATGAGATCTTGGTCGGATAGAGATTTGACGTTCGCGGGGGATTTGATCGTCTTTAGGATTGGCCCAAGTTGCGGGTGGTTGGAGGATTCAGAAGAGGTTGATGTCATTAGATTCGTCGGAAACTCCGTCAATTTCAGAAGGAGTGCTTGTAGGGGCTGATTTGGATGTCTGCTGACCGCTCTCCTCGCGATTGGCAAGAGTGATTAGTTCGATTCGCGTGCGAGCCGATGATAAAACACTCTCGCAGTGCTTGAGAAGCATAGATCCTTTTTCGTATTGGGTTACGATATCTTCAAGGGGGAGTTGCTCTCCCTCCATCGAATTGACAATTTCTTCGATACTTATGATGGTGTCCTCAAAGCTCAGGGAGTCATTATGTTCAGGTAGTTTTTTGCGTGCGGGCATGTCTGAAGAGCTTGGCGGTTAATTTACTCGGATGAACCGGCTAGTTGGCGATCTGAGTAATAGATCATATCCTCAAATACCAATTGAGTGGCATAGGGGTAGCGTGACATGACTTCTTTGGTTTTCGGATCCTTATCGTAGATTGTTAAGCCGCTAATTTTGTTACTCTTGATGCTTGTGGCTTTGATGACTTGTCCATCCAGGATGAGTGAAGTAAAATCTTTGTATTCTTTGGCAACCTCGGAAATGGGACCTGAGCCGTGTGAGGAGGGTGAGATCAAGATGCCAACAATGGGGGTTTCAAGATTGTCTGCGGTGCTTTGTAATTCAACAAATTCCTTGCGTGTGGGTGGTAACCAGATCGACATACGGTCAGCGTACCAAGCAATTGCCCAAGGTTGATCGGATACGCAGATTTGAGATGTGCTGATCCAATTTCTGATGCCTAGGTTAAGCGGTGGGGCAAAGTAAGGAGGCCAGTGTGGAACGCCGCCGATGTCTTTGCGACTCAGCCCTGATTTGACTTTTTCAGGCAGTGATAAAATTAGTGGAAAAGTACAAATGATGATAATGATCATGTGATGTAAATTACGGATCATTGGTATCTTGGTGATGATAGGCAGTTTGTTCCAAAGGATGGAAACAAAGGCGAGGCCATAAGCCGTCATCACTGGCGCAAAGAGGAGGTGTGTTTGGTTAGGGTCGAGGGGATCTGAGCTAACTCCAAAAAATGCGAGTCCGAATGCTGAGACACCGAACATGCTGAGCAGCGTCCAGCGAAAAATTCCTATGGATGGGCTTTTGAAAGGATGAAGTAATGAGAGAAAAAACAGCGGTGCTACTATGATTCCGCCAAGGAAGGGAATGATATCCGTTGTTTGAACGAGGATTGATTTGAGGGTGGTGCTGAAGAAGTTGCGATTGATCAGGTCCGGTGGCACAGTATTGCGCATAGCAAAGTCCTCCGTGCCTCCGCCGATTCCATTATAGAGAGTGTAAAAGGCGGAACCAAAGGGAGTTCCGGATATACCATAGTTGCGTAACATAATAAACACCGATGGAATGATCAAAATGGTGAGAATGGAGATTCCCACCACGCCACGAGGACGGAAAGTGATGGCGGCGAAAATGATGTAACCCAACGCGATCCAAACCGTTAGATAATGGGTCATTGATAGCAGAGTGAAGAATACACCGGCAAGAATCGCGTTACTAAGGGGAACTCGTCCTTTGCTTGAATCGTCGACAGCACGGTATGCGAAAAAAATGCCACAGGTAAAGAGCAGCAGCATCAACATTTGCGGTAAGCCGCTTAGTGAATAGTTCCAGAACGTTTGACAAAACAACATCAGCACCGCGGTGACTCCGGCTATCTTTGCATCAAAGATTTGGAGAATGAGTAGGTAAGTGACTGCAATCGATAGAAGGAAACAAATCGTAGAGACAGCCGCGACCACACGATCCAGCGGGAACACTAGTTCTTTATCCGACATCTGCCAGCGTTCGGCATCGTCTGCGCCGATTATTTTAAAAATGGCAGCATTCAGAAGTAGGTTGAGCGGAGAGTGGTAAGTGTCTTCGAATTTGGTGAAGGGGAGTTCGCTTTTTTGAAATTTCTTGTTCTCAAAGTAATCGAGCGGACGGATGAATTTAGTGGTTGGTCCGTTTCCACGTGAGATTTCACGAGCGATCTGAGCCTGATCCATGGCGTGTGGAGAGTTCAGGCCTCGAAAAAATGTGAATAAATTTCCCAGAGTTAGTAAGAAAAGGATGATTAAAAAAAGACTCCGCCTTATTAGCTTTCCAGAATCTAGGATGGATGATGATGGATTCATGCGAATGTGATATTTTTGGTTTAAAAACTAGATGCCTAATTCTTTGAGTTTTCTTTGGAGGGTGCGGCGGCTGATTCCGAGAAGTTCGGCCGCACGAGAGCGGTTGTCTTGGGTTTGAGTTAGCGCCCTTCTGATGGCTGCTGTTTCGAGGGTATGCAAGTTGAAATCGACAGTTCCAGCAAGGCTCTTATTGCTATTTGTGGCGTTTTGTTCAGGGGGCAGAGTGCTTGGGTTTATGAAAGTAGGTAGGTGTCTGATGTCGATTTGGGCATCATTAGACATGACCACGCCGTGTTCGATGGCAGTGCGGAGCTCACGGACATTTCCCGGCCATGGATAAGAAATGACTAGATGCATAGCTTGATCGGTCAGGGGCTTGAGCGGGCGTTGGTTCTCCTCGGCAAATTCTTTTAGGAAGGCGTTGGCCAATAGGACAATATCTTCGGGTCGCTCGCGCAGCGCTGGCATCTGAATCGAGACGACATTTAAGCGGAAATAGAGGTCTTCGCGAAATGTTCCGACATCGACCATTTGGCGAAGCTTGCGGTTGGTCGCGGTGATGACTCGGACATCGACTTTGATCGGGGAGTTTGAGCCGACACGCTCAATCGTACGTTCGGAAAGGGCGCGGAGAAGTTTGACTTGGGTGGCGGGGTCAATCTCGCCGATTTCATCTAGAAACAAGGTTCCGCCATCGGCTTGCTCAAAGCGACCGATCCGTTTTTGTAATGCACCCGTGAAAGCGCCCTTCTCGTGGCCGAAGAGTTCGGATTCGAGGAGTTGCGGAGAGAGGGCGGCACAATTCACCACGACAAGCTTTGAGGAGGGTCTGCCGGAGAGATGGTGGATCGTGTGGGCGACGATTTCTTTACCCGTTCCGGATTCACCCTCGATGAGGACCGTGGCACGTGTTGGGGCAACTTGTTCGATGAGATCTGTGACGCGTTTGATCTCTGGAGATTTCCCGATGATGCGTGACAGGCTGCTGCCTTGTTTGACTTGTTGAGTGAGTTGGACATTCTCGGTTTCTAGGTTGCGTGTGCGCAGAGCGCGTTTGAGCAACATTTCGACCTCATCTAAAATCAGCGGCTTGGTCACAAAATGGAACGCACCGCGGCGCATCGCTTCAACCGCCGTATCGACCGAGCCGTAGGCGGTCATCATCAGGATGGTGGGTGGAGAGGAAAGTTTGGATGCGGCTTCGATCAGATCCATCCCAGAGTCGCCACCGAGCCTGAGGTCGGTGAGGAGGAGTTCGATGGTTTCATTTTTCAGGAT
>JBILMI010000112.1:0-7699 GCA_044375585.1 Luteolibacter sp. | reverse complement strand
ACCCCACTTTGGGTCAACGAATTTATGGGCAAAATGTGATTTTTTATTAAGAAACCCGTAATTCTTTGTAAATTCGTGCACTTACCGAGAAATCCCAACCCACAGGGTTGATTTTTCATCGCCAGAACCAGCAGATAAGGGCTTATTTGCGGAAATGGAACGTCACGACGGCAAACGCAGAGGGAAATCCTTTTCCCACAAAGGAACCCCCAAAGGGCCGAGCCCAGCCAAAAAATTCACCATTAAGCCGAACCCTAGCGGACCGCCTAAGCCTGGAAATGACCGTGGCTGGGACGGTGTCGCGGGTTGGTATGACAAACTCGTCGGCGCAGATGGCTCGGATTATCATCAAAATGTGATTTTACCGGGAGTCATGGCCTTGCTGGATATTCAAAAAGGCGATGCCGTGATCGATGTCTGCTGCGGGCAGGGTGTGCTGGTGAAACATTTGCTCGCGGCAGGAGCGGGAAAAATTCATGGGGTCGATGCCAGTGATAAACTCATTTTCTCAGCGAGCCAACGTCATGGAAATGAACCACGGGTGAGTTTTGAGGTTGCCGATGCCTGTGTGAAAGCGCCATGGGCTGACGGACATTTTGACAAAGCTGCCTGCGTCATGGCAGTGCACGATGTGCCAGATGCAGAAGCTCTGATGCGAAATGTTTCCGCCGCGCTAAAACCGGGCGGCAGTTTCGCAATCGTAATGATGCATCCCTGTTTTCGAATTCCCAAAGAAAGTCATTGGGGATGGGATGGTGATCAGAAAATCCAATTCCGTCGGTTAGATAAATATGGCTCATCACTTGAGATCGCGATCCAAACCCGTCCCGGCCTGAACACGGGAGAAGGCACTGTGTTTTATCACCGACCTCTCGCAGAGCTTATTTCAGTGATGGGCAACGCTGGTTTCGGCATCACGAAATGCACAGAACTCTTTTCGCACAGACGCTCACAGGCAGGGCCATTCAGTAAAGCTGAGCATAAGGCGGCGGAGGAGTTTCCGTTGTTTCTTGGATTGAGTGCGGTGAAGCGTTAGGTAGATTTCTTGAAGAGGGTCTCGCTCAAAGTTGCAAAGAAAGAATTTATAAAAAGTAAGTATGAGTGGTTTTTAATGTTCGGAGCCAAATAAGATTTGGCTTATTTATTTTATCTCTCTTCCTTTGTGTCTTCGCGTCTTTGCGCGAGTAAAAAACAAACCTTACAACTTCTGAAATGCATCCATTCCGCCCTCGACGTTGGTGACATTTTCAAAGCCAATCGACATGAGGTATTCACAGGCTCTAGCGGAACGCATGCCGGCTTTGCAGTGGATGATAATTTCCATGTCTTTTGGGAGATTAGGCGCATAACTCGGAAGGGTTTGCAGCGGCACGAGTTTAGCTTGGGGAATATTGACAATCTGCCATTCCGCTTCTTCGCGGACATCAATCAGAAGGGCGTTTAAGGTTCCTGAATCGAGGCGGTCTTTAAGTTCGGCGGCAGTGATGGTTTGCATGGTGGGATCAGTGATTTGACAAGAGGGATGAGCGGTGGTTTCAGAATTGTGAACGGAAGTGATCGTGGGGGTTTCTCCACAAAGACGGCACGCAGGATCATGAGGCAATTTCAGCGAGCGGAATGAAGTACGAAGCGCATCGTAGATCAAAAGTTTACCAACGGGCACTTCGCCTATACCGAGGATAATTTTGATCGCCTCCATCGCTTGGAGCGATCCGATGATACCGGGCAGCACCCCAAGAACGCCGGCTTCCGCGCAGTTCGGCACCGCTCCGGGTGCTGGAATTTCTGGCAACATGCACCGATAGCACGGTCCACCCAAATGTGGTGCGAAAACAGTCATCTGCCCGTCGAAGCGATGAATCGCTCCGTAAACGAGTGGCTTCTTTAAAAAAAACGCAGTGTCATTTGAGAGAAAACGTGTGGGAAAATTATCCGATCCATCGATGATGATGTCATAATCTTGTGCAATCGAGATCGCGTTCTCTGGCGTGAAGCGGGTGGGATAGAGCTCGACCTCGATGTGAGGATTCGTTTCACGAAGTCGCGCGGCGGCGGAATCGAGTTTTAACTTTCCGATGGTGGCATCGCAATGTAGCAACTGGCGCTGCAAATTAGAGAGATCAACCGTATCAGGATCGACTAAGCCGAGCTTTCCAACCCCAGCAGCAGCGAGGTAAAGCGCAGCAGGAGAGCCGAGTCCGCCGGTGCCAATCAGCAGCACCGATGCGTTTTTTAAACGTAGCTGACCACTCTCTCCAATCTCCGGAATGAGGAGATGGCGAGAGTATCGGTCTTGTTCTGCCTGTGTGAGCACATCAACGGGGTAACTGTTAATTTTCAAATATGAAACTCAAAATCATAGGTAGACTTCGGTTGCGATTTTTGAAACCAGCGTTTAGGAGTGCGGCATGGCGAAAGTATCATCCACTTTTGAATTGAAGTTAAACAACATGGCTCCGGGCTTTGAGCTACCAGATGCATGGGGAAAAATGCATTCTTTACGTGATTTTGCTGGGAAGAATGGAACGGTGATCGTCTTCGCCTGCAACCATTGCCCTTTTGTCATTCACCTCGCCAAGGAGCTCGGTGAATTTGCGGCTGAATTTTCACCGCAGGGAGTGAATACCATCGTGATCAATTCCAATGATCTCGAACATTATCCACAAGACGGTCCCGAGCCGATGAAAGAATTCGCCGTGGAACACGGCTGGAATTTTCCCTACCTGATTGATCAAACCCAGATGATCGCCAAATCCTACGGTGCTGCATGCACGCCAGACTTCTTCCTTCTCGATGGCGAGGGAAAAGTCGCTTACACAGGACAATTTGATGATTCACGCCCTGGCTCAGAGAAACCCACCACCGGAGCGGATCTCAGAGCAGCCGTAAAATCGCTTTTGGCGGATCAACCACCGAAACAAGGAATCCCCAGCAGTGGCTGCAATATCAAATGGAAGCCAGGCAATGAGCCGCGCTGGTTTCCAGTAGGTTGATCGGTGTGATGAAACGTTACGGCGATAAACCCCCAGGACACCGGATCTCCCACCTCCCTACATAGACCTTTTGCCAAACAGTCTAGGTCCCAAACATTCAGAAAACCCACTAGATTTTAATCTCAATCCGGAAATCATCCACACAATATCCAGCTAACGTCAGCTGCTATAACCCGGATATTGGAAAATTATCGGAATCTTCCAACGACCGGAAGCTTGCTTGTCCGCATTTATCAAGCATAGTCAATACCGTGACACATTTTATATCCGGTATTTTCGCAGCAGCTTTGGCACTTCTGTCCGCTGGGACGTCCCATGCCGCAGAACAGGTGGTCGAAAAAAACACCCACGCCAAAGTGGTGATCATTCCGATCCGCTCGGAGATCGCAAAACCCGCTCTCTATGTCCTCCGCCGCGGCCTCAAGGAAGCCATCGAACAAAATGTGGACACCATCGTGCTCGACATGGAAACCCCCGGCGGCGCGCTCGATGTCACCTTCGAAATGCTCAAGGCTCTCGAAAAATTCCCAGGCAAAACCGTCACCTACATCAACCGCGAGGCGATTTCCGCCGGTGCGCTCATCTCCGCCGGCACCGATGAAATCTATTTCGAACCCGGCGGCATCATCGGCGCGGCCGCACCCGTTCTGGCCACTGGCGGTGAAATCGATGAAACCATGCGTGGCAAAATCGTTAGTTACCTCAAGGCCCGCGTCCGCTCGATCTCCGAGGGCAAGGGTTACCGCGGCCAAGTCATCTCAGCGATGATCGACATGGATTACGAATTCAAAATCGGCGACGAAATCATCAAACCGAAAGGCGAATTGCTCTCCCTCACAGCCCAAGAGGCAGTCAAACTCTACGGCGATCCAACCCAACCGTTGCTCGGTGCCGGCATCGCGGCAAATATGAACGAGTTGTTAGATTTGCTCCATGGCAAGGGAAACTATAGCTCGGTCCGGCTGGAAGTGACTTGGTCGGAACAACTCGCGCAATACCTCACCGCACTCACACCCCTGCTACTGGCCGTCGGCATGCTCTGCCTGTTTGTGGAGTTCAAGACCCCGGGCTTCGGTATCTTTGGTGTCTCCGGAATTTTATTACTAGGCGTGGTTTTTTTCGGCCACAACGTGGCGGGGCTATCGGGTTACGAACCGCTGTTGTTCTTCCTGTTGGGAGTTACGCTGGTCGCCATTGAGGTGTTCTTTTTCCCGGGCACGATCATTCCGGCACTCACTGGAATCACATTGATGTTAGGCTCGCTGGTCTGGGCGATGCTCGATCTCTGGCCAGGCGAACCAATTTCATTCTCCGGTGATGTTTTGCTCCGGCCGCTCGCGAATGTCATCGCTGGAGTGGTCATCGCCGTCGCGATTTTCCTCGCCATGTTGAAGACTCTTCCCAAAGGCGGCCCATGGGGGAAGATGATCTTGGAGACTTCCGTCGCAGGTGAACCCGGCCCCATCCACGAACTCAACGCCAGCACGTCCGATGCCCCGCGCGGCAACGAGCTAATCGGGAAATCCGGAACCGCCGCCACCTCGCTCTTTCCTAGCGGACAAGTGGAAATTTCCGGAAGACGTTACGAAGCGAAGCTCGCCTTCGGCTTTACTGAGGCCGGCACGCCTGTCAGGGTGACTGGCGTTTCAGAATTTGGCCTCATTGTGGAATCTCTCTCATGACTTTGATTATCTTACTCTTTGCGCTCGGAATCGTGCTACTCGCCGTCGAGGTGATCGTGCCCGGCGGCATCCTTGGCTTGATCGGCGGCTTGATGATGTTTGGCGGTTGTGTCATGGCTTTTGTGGAATTCGGCACCTGGGGCGGCATCATGGCTGTCGCCACCGCCTTGGCTTTTACCGTCACCGCACTTTACCTCGAATTCCGAATCCTGCCGAAAACCTCCATCGGCAAGCGCGCCTTTCTCACCAAGGAAATCACCTGTGTCAGCGCCGCTTTCGGCTCGGATGCCCGCGAGTTCATCGGCAAATCCGCCGAAGCCATCACCATGCTTTCGCCCAGCGGCTACATCTCCATCGACGGCAAACGCTACGAGGCCTTCTGCCAATCCGGACAAGTTCCCGCAGGAGCCGCGCTCAAAGTCACAGGAGCCGATAATTTCCGCCTAATCGTATCTCATATTCCAAACAACTAATAACACCATGATCAACCTAGCCACCATCGTCCTCGTCGTCGTCGTCATCCTCGGATTGCTGCTCTTCGGAATCATCCTCTCGTTCTTCAGCGTCTGGCTCCGCGCCTGGCTCGCCGGAGCCTATGTCGGCTTCACCGACCTCATCGCCATGCGCCTCCGCCAAGTGCCTTACGGCATGGTGGTCGATGCCCGCATCACTGCGAAAAAGGCTGGTATTGAGATCGCCATCGATGACATCGAAGCCCACTTCCTCGCCGGCGGAAACGTCATCCCCACCATCCAAGCCCTCATCGCCGCCCAGAAAGCTGGCATCACATTGGATTGGAATCGCGCCTGCGCTATCGACCTCGCCACCAAAGGCTCCGGCAAGAGCGTGGTCGAGGCTGTTAGAACTTCGGTTGACCCGAAAGTCATCGACTGCCCGAACCCCGCATCCGGTCGCAGCACCATCGACGGCGTCGCCAAGGATGGCATCCAAGTAAAAGTCCGCGCCCGCGTCACCGTCCGCACCAACCTCGACCGCTTCGTCGGCGGCGCTAAAGAAGAAACCATCATCGCCCGCGTCGGCGAAGGCATCGTCACCACGATCGGCTCGGCGGAGAGTTATAAAACCGTGCTCGAGTCTCCGGATAGCATTTCCAAAGTCGTGCTGCATCGCGGCCTCGATGTCGGCACCGCATTTGAAATCCTTTCGATCGATATCGCCGATGTCGATGTCGGCGAAAACGTCGGAGCCCAACTCCAAGAAGCGCAGGCCGAGGCTAACAAAAACATGGCCCAAGCCCAAGCGGAAATCCGGCGTGCCGCCGCTGTTGCGCTCGAACAGGAAATGATCGCCCGCGTCGCGGAAATGAAAGCCAAGGTCGTCGAAGCCGAGGCACTGGTCCCTCTCGCCATCGCCGAAGCCTTCCGCAGCGGCAATCTCGGCCTGATGGATTATTACAAAATGGAAAACATCAAATCCGACACCCTGATGCGCGGCAATATCGCCAAGGGCGAACAATAGTCTCCAAATTTAATCATTTACCCCCATGACCTGGCTCCTCGATCATATCCAAATCGTCGCGATCGTCGTGCTGGCTTTCGCCTCATGGCTGAAGCATCGCGCCGACGCCAAAAAGGCCGAAGCGGAGGAACGTCGTGCCCGTGAGGAAATGTCGGAAAGTGAGGATATCTTCGGACCGGACAAGGAGTGGCAGTTGCCTCAGGAGCAGCAACTACCCCCAGTTCCTCCTCCATGGTTCCGCCAAACACCTCCGCCATTGTCACAATTCGATACTTCAGAAGCCGAAGCACAACTAAAGCGCCAGCAAGACATCCAAGATCGGATTCGGAAAATCAAGGAAACTAAAGCCACCACCACCGGTGGAGCCTCCGCCACCCGCGTCCGGGTGGCGGCATCCCAGGCACACGCCCAACCGCTCGCACTTGGAGAATCCAGCCTCAAAAGCAGCTTGAAAGACCCGAAACAAACACGGCGTGCCATCATTCTGCGCGAGATCCTCGGCTCACCGGTCGGACTTCGCTGAAAGCAAAAAAGCAGTCCAAGACTTTAGTCCGTTTGAGACGCACAAGAATCGACCGAAGGTGTATCAGGCTTCTACTTCGACGATCAGGTTGATTTCTACAGGGACGTTGAGTGCTAGATCTGCTGCTTGGTAGGACGCTTACGATGATTCTTTGGTCATAGTCATAAACGTCGTAGGCTGACGACTTATGACGTTTATGACTAGAGGCGCTTGGTAGGACGCTTACGCCGAAACGGCCGAGGCTCTAAACCGTGGGTCCTAGCCGCGACAAAGGCGCGGATGAACATCCGCAACTAAGAAGTCGAAAGTCGAAAGTCGAAAGTCGAAAGTCAATCGAGGATCGTGGATCTGCGTGTCCGCTCGATCCCCGATCCCCGATCCTTAATCTTTCGTTGATCAGTTAGGCTGCGTAGGCGTTACCAACAGACGGACGAACTGCTTGCCCTGCCCGGAGGTCAGGGTGTATGTCAGGTTACCGTCCGCGGGGGTTGGCTGCGGATCAGCTGGCGCCCAAGTGCTGAGGTCGGACGAGGTTTGGACCTCAAAAGTGCCTTGGTAGTCTGGGTTCACGGGCCAAGTCACCTCATTGTTGGCATTCAGACCTGGATTAGTGGCTTGACCGGTCACGCCCATGAAATAGGCAAGGCCGTTAGGCACCCCGTCATTGTTCGAATCGCCGTTCACCCCACCAGTCACGCCGTTCGCGGTGGCCCAGTCGGCGTAGGTGATGGTGTCGATGGCGAAGTTTGCCGTGACGCTTACGTTGGCCGTCACGCTGGAATCGGTGCGCGGGTTGGTGGTCGAACCATCGCTCCAGCTGACGAAACTATAGCCGGTGGCTGGGACTGCGGTGACCGCTGTGCCGTTGGTGTTGTAGTTGACCGTCTGCGGCGAGGTGCCAGTGATCGAACCATTCGCGCCTGCCGTGTAGGCCAGGGTGTAGGTGTTGATGGCGAAGTTTGCCGTCACGCTTACGTTGGCCGTCACGCTGGAATCGGTGCGCGGGTTGGTGGTCGAGCCAT
>JBILMI010000111.1:0-7739 GCA_044375585.1 Luteolibacter sp. | reverse complement strand
GCGCTTTCGGCGAAAACGACGAAATAGATGACAGTTCCGATGAGGAGGGTAGCTACAACTCCTCCGATCAGGCGACGCTTGGTGCGGCCTTCTTTTTCGAAATCGTATTCTTCATCTACGGACATGACGGGAGGTTATTTAGCGGGCTGGGTGGCGAGACCGATCTTATCGATCTGCAGGCGTCCGAGAATATCGAGGACATCCATGATGCCCTGGTATTGGGTGGCGCGGTCTCCGCGGACGACGACTGGGACGTCTGGAGTGGCGGCTTTGATGGCTCCGAGTTTACTCTCAAGTTCAGCAAGAGTGACCGGGAGTGTGTTGAGGGCTATCTTGCCCTCGTTGCTGATCGTGATAGCCTGCATTTTCGGTGCACTAAGATCGGCTGCAGCACTCTTGCTTGCGCGTGGAAGATCTACTTTTACGCCCTGCACACCAGCGGTGGTCATGATGATGAAGATAAGAAGTAGGACGAGGTATAAGTCCACCATGGGGGTGACGTTGATATCGTCGTAGTTGCTTTCTGCGGAGGCCATAAGTCTTGAGTTGCTATTGATTTGAGACCTTTTTAAGCGGACTCATTTTCTTTGCTACGAAGTTGGGCGCGGGTAAGAGGCTTTCCGCTAGGTGGATAGAATTCGGCCATTTTTGCGACGAATTCGTCGATGAATACCTCCATGTCTGCGGTGGCTTCTTTGATGCGACTGTTTAGGTAGGAGTAGATAAAGAGAGCGGGGATGGCTACGATGAGGCCGGCGACCGTGGCAAGTAGTGCGGAGGCGATACCGGGGGCGATCGAGTTGACATCGACCTCACCGGATTTTGCGATGATGGCGAAGGTGATCATCACGCCGACAACGGTTCCTAAGAGGCCAACATAAGGACCGCCAGCAATGGATATAGTGAGGAAAATGAGGCCCTTTGTTAGTTTGTGGGTCTCATGGACGAGGCCGCCATTGAGTGCGGCGCGAATAGCAATGATCGAGCGGCTGGAAAGACCGCTTTGCTGATTTTTTCCAGGAGATAAGCGGTTAGAGATTTCCTCAGAGCCGATATGATAGATGTAATAGAGAGGAGAGTGCTTGATGATCGACTGAGTGCGGGCATCCGCATGGCCGCCGAAGCTGATAATACTGGACTGATCTTCATGATCGATAGCAGTGAGATCTTTGGAGACATTTTTCCATTTTTGTTGGAAGAGCTGGCTAGCTTTTTGGATCTTGTTGAGGTAGTTGAATTTTTGGATGGCGACGGTCCAGCCTACAGCGATCATGATGACGCAGACGCCAATGGCGATCCAGCCATCGAACATCATATTTTTAGCGATATCCCCGAATAGGGCGATGTGCTCCATAGCCCCACCGCCTTCGTGTCCACCGCCTGAGGATGTGACCTCACCAAGAAAAACGGTGCGCTGGGCAACATCGGTCGCTCCTTGTTGAATCGCCGCGAGTTTCAGCCAGTCTGCAGAGCGGGCGATGTTAGAAATGATCAGGGAGTCCAACTCACCATTGTATTTTTCGGTTCCGGTTGTGGGAATACCGTCGCCTAGGCCGCCGAGGATGCTGTCCGCTGATAGGTCAGGAAGGGCGGCTGCGAGAGAGCTGCTAGGGATGCCGTTAACGTATAACTGGATGTTTCCATCCGTTGCAGTGAAGGCAACATGAGACCAAGTTGCAGGAAGCAGCGCCGTGCCTGGCTGGGATGCTTTTCCTCCGACTTGGATGATGGGTGAACCTTGGTCTAAAAGGAGGCGGAAAGATTTATCACCAGCTGTTTTGGAGAAAATGACGGCGTTGCTCTGGAGTGCAGCAGGACGAATCCAAGCGGACCAGGTGAGTTCTTGGCCAGCTTTCCAATCGAGGCTCTCGGAAGCTGGGATGACAAGTGGCGTATCAAGGAGGCGTAGGCTGCTCCCGATGATGCCCCCATCAGAAGTAACTCCAGGGTTACTCGAGTTGTTTGCATTTACGGTTGAGTCCGTGAAATTAGCGCCTGTTTGACCAAACTGCATGGCAAGGCTGGTATTGGAATCATACGCATCGACAGGGTTGCTTGATCCGGTGCCTTCGGTGCCGCCGTAGTAGAGATTAACGATGGTTTTTTCACCCGCTTTAACGGTAGGTATTTTTAGCCAGACGAAGCCTTCGTTAAGCAGATTATCGAAGCGTTCGATTTGGTAGGGATAAGTTTTTTTTCCATCTGGGGAAACGAAACGGAGATCGGCACCGTCTTGGGCTGCTGCGAGGAACTGGAAATTTCCGTCATGAAGACGGACAAGGATCGTTGCGTCGGTGAGGTTATCTCCAAGTGCTGCGGAGTCTGCACTCGCATCAATCGTGATGGTTTGCCGCTGGGACCATGCAGGATTCCACCAGTTATCTGGTGAGTCTTCTGCTTGGAGCTGCGCGATGAGCGGGAATAAGAGTAGGAAGCGATATGAGATACGGAGCATGGCGATTTACTAATTGGAAAATGAGCGGTGTTAAAATTCGATCCAGCCGCGAAATGTGACACGAATGTCACCTTGTTTGACAGTGGCGACGGAATTCAAGGGGAAGGCGACATCGAGGGATGAATTTAAAACCTTCTTGTATCGGAGCCTGCCACCGACTCCTGTGCTGAGGAGGTAAGTGTTGGAATCTTGGCCTGGAAGGGCATCGTAGATGTAGAGTGCACCAGCATCGACGAAAGTGTGGAAGCGTAACTCATTTGCGAGCGGCTGTTGCTTCGTGGATTTCCCGAAAAGGGATTTGGTGCGATATTCCCCGGTAAGGAATAGTGCGTTGTCGCCAAGTGCAGTGCTTTCGAAATAGCCGCGTGCGCTGGAGAGGCCGCCGCCGCTGTATTGTTCCGTATTGATGAGAGGTTTATCTGAGAGCTGGCTTTGAATTTTCGCGAAGAGCTGCGATTCATCTTTTAAATCGTGGGTGTGGGATAGGTCGCTTTTAATGACGACGAAGTTGCCGTTTGCTCCGAAGCGTTTCTGGCCGTAGGCTGCGCTATCAGAGCCAAGGCCGCGGAGATTGAAGAGGAGGGAGCTATTGAAATCGGTAAATGCATCTTCGCCGTGGAGCCATGTGGCACCGTAATTTGCACTGAGTGGATAGTATTCAATCGGAGCGGAAATGTTCCCAGCACCAATAAGGAGATCTTCACCAAAGCTTTTCCAATCCAAGCCGATACCAAAAGACTGGTAGAAACTATTAGTCGATGGCATGTCGAAAAGAGCACGTAAAGTGAAGACCTCGCCCTTACCGACTACAGATCCACCACCAAGCGTGGAGATATCACTGTCTTGTCTTACTGCGGAGAAAAGTAAGCTTAGTTTATCAGAAGCTCGGGCGAGATAATATCCGGAGTATACCAGAGCATCATCGAAGTTTTCTGGAGCTATCTGCCCACTGAAGCCGATGGTGTGTCCGAGTTGAAAGAGGTTTGCATAGGAAATACCAGCGTTCAGGCGCAGTTCTGAGGTATTTGGGCTATATCGATTGTTGAGTTCTACTGAGCCGTGAAGAGGCATCTTATCTTCGACGTTCAGATCGATATCGAAGGTGCCGGGGGTAGAGCCAGGCTTGAGCTCTGGAGTGACACGGCGGTCAGAGAGGCGATTGAGAGCAAGAACGTCTCTCTGGACATCATTCATGTTCGGCACTCCTCCCTCTGCCATGGACGGGGAAGCTGCTTTGATTTTGCTCGGGAGAAACCAATTTGCGCCGTTTACTCGGAGACGACCTACAGTCCCTTCTACGACCTCTAGAATGATGATTCCGTGGCGCGGATTCTGTTGAGGAATAAGGACAGAGACGGTCTGGTAGCCTTTGTTATGGTAAGTCTTTTCAAGACTCTGTCTGGCCTTTTCTACATCGTCAGCTGTGCGCGCAGGGCCGAGGTATGGGTAGACAGATTCTTCGACTTCTAAGTTACTGATCTTGGACGCGCCTTTGACTCGGTATTCTTGGATATAGAAAATCGGATTTTCGGGTGATCCTGGTTTCGCTAGATCAGGTGACGTTTTCGTCAGATCTGAATTCTGTGCATGCGATTTTCCTGCCAAAAGCATAGCACACGCAACAACTAAAAAAGTGTTTCGGAGGTAGTTGCTAGTTTGGAAAATGGGATGCATATTGCGAGCTATAGAAACTCTCAGCGGCGTGAAAAAAGCACTCGCCTGAATCGATTCGAAAGCTCTCGATTTTCATGTTTCTCTCAACAGGCAAATTGTGTCGAAATTGTCACATAAGCATATTATGTGTTTAAGTAACAGCGCAGAGCGCGCACCCGACTGGTCACCAACGCCCATCCGATGTGCAGCCTCCGGCTCGATGGATAAAACGGGTGCCCCAAGAGTGCACCCGACTGGATTGACTCCGTCGTCCATCCGGTGTGCGACCTTCGGTCGATTAAATGAGGGTGTCCCAAGAGTGCACCCGACTGGATTCGAACCAGTGACCGTCCGCTTAGAAGGCGGATGCTCTATCCAACTGAGCTACGGGTGCATCGGTGGAGGAGAGGTTGGTTAGCAGGGGAGTCTAAGAGGTGCAAGCCATGGTTTTTTGTGCAACTCATAAGATGAGGCCTAGTCCTTGGTGGTTAGAACGATATCTTTGAACTGGATCTGCATCGGAGATCCTTGGTGCAATTGGAAGGCGAGGACTCCGCTTTTTGGGGCTTCTGCGGTTAAGTCGGTTGCGTCTGCGGTGAGCTTACCGTTGATGAAATGTTGGACGTGGTTGCCTTGAGCGATGATCTTGTATTCGTTCCAATCGTCTTTGTTGATAGCTGCTTGGATTTCTTTGAAGTCTCCGGTGCTACCTGTGACTTCAATTTTGGGTTTGGCAGGGTTTTCACCTTGTTTGATGACGACTTGTTGGCTGCGCTGAGCGAGAATACCACGGCCTTTTTCTTCGTAGACAATTCCGCTGTAGCTATCTCCGTATTCGAGATCGGCTTGATAGCCGCCGACGATGAATTTTTCCGCATCGATGACTTGGCTGCGGTATTGGATGCCGCTGTTAGTGTATTTTTTCTCATCACCTGGGACCATTTTATATTTTAGAACTAGAGTGAAATCTGAGACTTCGCCGGCTTTCCAGATGAGGAAGGTATTGTGAGGAGCTGGATTTTCTTTGGTGGAAGAACCAATGATTACTCCATCTTTAACTGACCATAATTTTGCATCGCCCTGCCAGCCAGTGAGGTCCTTGCCATTGAAGAGTTGAGTTTCACCAGCGAGAGCAGGAATTGAGAGGAGTGCGAGGAGTAAGATGTTTTTCATGATTTTCATGATTTTTTTGTTAGATAAAACGAACGGCGTGTTTCTTGGAGAGTTTCAAAGTATCGCCGGATGTAAGTGAGACGGTAGATGTTGGATCGGTAAGTTTCTCCCCGTTGAGTTGAACGGATCCAGAGAGGATGAATTGTTTACGTAGCTCACCGTTGGATTTTTCCAAATCGAATGCAGTTTTAAATGCAAAGGCGGTGATAGATAAGACGGTTAGGTCTTCAGGGAGGCTTGAAATGTTGAGTTCGGGTAGTTCGGCGGCGTTGAGATCTTTTTTGGAGAAGCGAGTATCCCAGTCGTTGCGCGCGGCGGTGGCTTCGGGTTGACCGTGGTAGCGGGCGGTGAGTTGCTCAGCTAGGGATTTTTTGGCTTCCATGGGGTGGCTGGAAGGATCGAGTGATTGACCTAATAGGAGAGTGTAATAACGCGCCATCAGTTCATCGGAAACACTCATGAGTTTTCCAAACATTTCCTGCGGTGGCTCGGAAACACCGATGTAGTTGCCGTAAGATTTCGACATTTTTTTGACGCCATCGAGGCCTTCGAGAAGCGGCATGACCATGACGACTTGCTGCGGTTGTCCCTCGTCTTTCTGCATGTCACGACCGACGAGGATATTGAAAAGCTGGTCAGTTCCACCGAGTTCGACATCAGCGCGAATTTCGACGGAGTCCCAGCCTTGCATGACGGGATACTGAAGTTCGTGGAGACGGACTTCTTGGCCGGAATCGAGGCGGTTGCGGAAATCTTCACGTTGGAGCATTTGCTGCAAGGTGACGCGGGCATTGAGTTTGAGAATTTCCTCATAGCTCATCTTGCGGAACCAATCGCCGTTATAAACGATTTCAGTTTGATCGCGGTCGAGAATTTTAAATGCCTGCTCGGTGTAGGTGGCTGCATTGACTAGGACCTCTTCGCGAGTGAGCGGAGGACGGGTAGCGGAACGGCCGGATGGATCTCCGATGGTGGCTGTGAAATCTCCAATGAGAAGAACAGCTTGGTGGCCGAGGAGTTGAAACTGGCGAAGCTTTTCGAGAGCGACCGTATGACCGAAATGGATGTCTGGTGCCGTGGGATCGACTCCAAGTTTAACGCGCAAGGGGCGCCCAAGTTTGAGTTTTTCTAGAAGTTCTTTTTCAGAGAGGACTTTAGCGGCTCCGGCGGTGAGGTGAGAGAGTTGTTGTTCTGGGGACAAGGGAAATGGAGGTTATTTTTCTTTTGTTTGATCGCCTTTGGCCTTTTTCATTTTCTCGAGGTAAGCGATGGCTTTTTTGGCGCGATCGACCGAGGGTGAATGACTGGATGCTGTGACGATGTGGTTCATGATCTCGAAGACCCATGGATCAGCAGAGTAACCTGCTAGAGCGTTGATGAGTTTCATTTCGTCTTCTTGGCTTTTGGCTTGTTCCGCAATTTGCTTCCAAGCTTCTTGAGGTTTATCTTGAGTCAAGGTTGCGTATTTGACAGCTGCATCAAACCCGAGTGCATGGTTAGCAGGATCAGATTCAGTGGCTACATAATCGATGAGCATTTTGAAACCTCCGTTGTCGACCCAGTTACCGAGTGCGCCGAGAGCTGCGATTTTTGTTTTACGTTCAGGACTACTGAGCCCTTTTTTGACAAACTCGAGTGCTTGATCTCCACCGACGCGAGCTAACAAGCGTAGAGTCGCGTGTTTGACTTCATCATTTGGAGAGTTGGTGTATGTGGAAACCAGGGAGGTACGGAAGAGATTGGATGATTTGCTTTTGCTAATGATGGCTTCAAGATTATTTTCTGCGGCCTTGCGCATTGGGTCATTGGTTGATTCTTTGAGTAAGTCGAGGAATGTTTGAAAATGTGTTTCCGTGGCTAGTGGGCGACAGGCATCGATAGCAGCAAGAGCAGTTAGTGGTTCGGCCGAGGACTTCGCAAAAGCGACCAATGAATAGACTGGGGACGAGCTTTTTCGTCTTGCGATGACTTCTCGAAATAGAGCTATACGAATTTCCTTATACATGTCTTGCTTGGTCACGTATTTATTAATTTTCGCATCAACATCGGTCTCGTCGACCGCTTTTGCCAAAGCCAGTGCATTGTAAAGAGCAGAACGATCTTCCTGTCCGGTCGGCGATGATGCGGTGGTCAGGAGGAGCTCAAGTTTGTAGTTATCAACTGGGACTTCAGTTGTGCTTTCTTTGGAAGCTAACAAAATCATTTGATTGAAAAGAGCGATATCAGCGTTTTGTTTGGTTCTATTGAGAATAAAAAGAATCAAGAAAGTCATCACGATAGTGAGCACGATGGCTAGCATGACTTTAACGCTGTTAGATATTCCTTTTTTTGATGCTGGAACTGGAGCTACTTGCTCTGCAGAGCTGGATGTTTCGGTTAGATTTTTGTTTGTATTTGTTTTTTTTGCAAGGGAGATTCCCGGAGTAGATCTAACGAGATTTGAAGCAGGTGATGTGGG
>JBILMI010000110.1:0-7740 GCA_044375585.1 Luteolibacter sp. | reverse complement strand
GAACTCTCGGATAAACTTTTCGAATCGATTCGTGATCTCTTAAGAAAACCAGAAACTATCATGTCCGTCTGCAACACTCATACGCCATAAACGAAATAACTTTTGAGAAACGGTCTATCTGAAACTAGAAATATGACTGCCGGCGAGTTGGGGCGCGACCGCCAACTGCATCGGGGCAGGCTGGAGTCATGTGGTCCATGTTTTAGCACGGATCACTCGTCATTCACCCAAGGTTCGTATAAACCGCTTGGACATCATCGTCGTCTTCGATTTTATCTAACAGATTTTCGACATCTTCGATTTGTGCTTCGGTGAGTTCGATGGGTTGGGTTGGCACGCGCTGGAGGCCAGATTTCTTCGCTTGGATTCCCTGAGCTTCGAGAGCTGAGGTCAAACTGGCAAATGAAGTGTATGCTCCAAATATGGTGACAACGCCTTCATCGATTGAAAGTTCTTCGAGTCCGGCATCGATGAGTTCGAGTTCTAACTCTTCGAGATCTCGATCTTCTGGAACGGGAAACTCGATGACCGTTTTGCGATCGAACATGAAATTCAATGAACCGCTGGGAGCGATCTCGCCACCATTTTTTCCGAGGATGACTTTGAGGTTTCCGACTGAGCGATTGGTGTTATCTGTCGCGCACTCGATATAAAACAGTGAACCGTGTGGGCCTTTGGCTTCGTAGGTGACTTCCGTGATTTCGGAGGCGTCTTTGCCGGCGGCACGCTTGATCGCGTTATCGATGTTATCTTTGGAAAGGTTCGCGGCCTTCGCGTTCTGGATCGCTACGCGAAGTGGTGCATTAGATTCCGGATCAGGCCCGCCGTTTTTCGCGGCAAGTGTGATCGATTTCGCTAATTTCGGGAAAATTTTCGACATGGTCGCCCAACGCGACTCCTTCGCCCGCCGTCTGCACTCAAACGCTCTTCCCATGGCCGTAGGATTAGTTGGTCACGCGCATTGGCATGAGGACGTAGAGGAAAGAACCTTCGATGCGGATGACACCTGGGCTCATTTCATCGATCAGATCGAGATAGATGTTGTCGGTGTCGAGCGCGCGAAGCGGAGCTTGCAGGAACTCAGGATTGAATGCGATTTGCATATCTGGTCCGCTGTAGCTGACTTCGAGGGTTTCTTGGGCTTCACCGACATCGGGTGAGTTTGCGGAGACTTCAATCTGATTTTCCGAGAAGATCAATTTCACGGAATTCGATTTATCGGAAGAGAGGAGGGAAACGCGGCGAACGGTTTCGAGGAGTTGCTCACGGGAAATGACCACGCGCTCATTGCTGTCGCCAGGAATGACTTGGCGGTAGTTCGGGTAGTTGCCTTCGATCAGTTTGCTAGCAAGTAGCGTATCACCGACGGTGAACGAGATTTGGCTGTCGCTGAGTTTGACTTCAACTTCACCGGAATCTCCTAACAACCGCTGAATTTCCTGAACCGCTTTGGAAGGAATGATCACATCCGTTTCGTGCGAAGCTGGGAACTCAAGATCCATATCCGCCATCGCTAAGCGACGACCATCAGTCGCAACCAAAGCAAGTTTACCTTCGCGGAAGGAAGCGAAAATTCCGTTGAGCACGTAGCGTGTCTCGTCGGTGGAGATGGCGAATGAAGTTTTTTTCAGGCCGTTTTTCAATTCCACTTGTGGGATTTTGAAAGTCTTTGCGCCTTCGAAGTTAGGAAGCGGTGGGAACTCAGAATCGCTGAGGCCAATGATTTTGAAAGTGGATGGACCGCTTTTGATCGTAGCGTAGTTTTTTGAATCGACAGTGACTTCGACTTCGCTCGATGGAAGTTCACGCACGATGCTAACAAGACGTTTCGCTGGAAGTGTGGTGGCTCCTTCTTTATCGATGCTTGCCTCAACTGAGCCGGTGATGCCTACGTCAAGATCGGTCGTGGTGAAAATCAAGCGGCCACCTTTTGCGACGAGTAGAACGTTGGAAAGGATAGGTAGGGTGGTCCGAGAGCTCACTACGTGCTGAACTTTTTGTAAGCCTTCCAGGAAAACGTCTTTGGAGATACTGAACTTCATAAGTGGATTGGCATGATTTGCCTTACCAAGAGTTTCTTTTTTCACCTTGGCTTGGCAAGCTTTCAGTCACGAGATTTTCATAAATCTTTCAGAGGCATCACAAGATGTGGGTGCTTATCTGGAACGTGCCACATTTTGTGGCTTTCTGGAATCCCATTCAGGAAAATACGATATACAGAAATTTCGCCTCGCCCCCGAGGCTGCTTGCTGACTACTTTTTCGCATGAGCCGCTTTCTGACATTGGCATTGTTTACACTTTTGGTGATTATTTTCCGTTACATAGGTAGCGCTTTTCCAGAATTACTTCCTAATTTTCAACCGCTTGCCGCCTTATTCTTCTGCGGAGCGATCATGGCAAAGGACTGGCGGAGCTGGGCGATTCCTGTGGCCGCATGGCTTGTGACGTATCCAGTGAATGCAATCATCACAGGAAATCCTCAATTTCTCGGCTTAGCGGAATTCATGACCACAGCGGTTGCATTCGCTGCAGTTTACTTTTTCGGAAAATCCATGGCACCCAAACACATCGCAACCACACTTGCAGGTGCGGTTGTTGCTGCGCTGATGTTTCACCTCATCACCAACCTCGCAGCATGGATGGGCAGCCCGATGTATGCAAAAAATCTCGAAGGAGTGATTCAGTCTCTCTGGACCGGTCCAGCTGGCAGCCCAGTTCCTTCATGGGTTTTCTTGCGTAATATGGTTGGAGCGAATCTCATCTTCACTGTGATTTTCTTATCGGCACGTTTCGCGCTTCCCACTTTTTCCGTCGCTCCAGCAACGAGCTCAGTAAGATAAAACTTGCCGCCAGTTGCAGCTACCTTTACCCAGCACCCGATTTCACTAACTGAATTCTCAACATGTCCGACCTTAACTTCGCAGCATCGCCCATCAACCAATCCCTCACACCTGAGCGAAAAATTGAGCTCTATACTCAGATGGTGCGCATTCGCCGCTTCGAACAAGTTTCTCTCGCGAACTATCAAAAGCCTGGTCGGATGGGTGGCTTCTTACATTTGTATATCGGTCAGGAATCCGTCGCCGTAGGCACACTTTCCCTCTGCGGAGAAAATGATCATAACATCACAGCCTATCGTTGCCATGCTCACGCCCTCGCTTCAGGTATGTCGATGAATGAATGCATGGCGGAAATGTTCGGGAAACAAACGGGCTGTTCAAAAGGCAAAGGAGGCTCGATGCACTTCTTCGCACCGGATAAAAATTTCTGGGGAGGCCACGGTATTGTTGCTGGCCAAACTCCGCTCGGACTCGGCCTTGCCTACGGTTTGAAATATCTCGGTCGAGAAGGTTGCTGCCTTTGCTACCTCGGTGACGGCGCCGTCAACCAAGGCTCTTTCCACGAATCTCTTAACCTCGCGGCTCTTTTTGAAATTCCTGTCGTTTACGTGATCGAAAACAACGGCTATTCGATGGGCACCTCGCAGAAGCGTTCTTCTGCCTACACCGGCTGCCTCGCTCAACGTGCCGAAGCCTACGCGATAGAATGGGATGTGATCAACGGCTCGGATATCTACGAAGTACGTGCCAAAACTCACATCGCCATGGAGCGCGCTCGCTTAGAGCACAAGCCAACCGTTCTTGAAATCGATACCTATCGCTACTACGGCCACTCGGTTGCGGATGCGAATTTCAAAAAATACCGCACTCCTGAGGAGATCGAAAACTACAAGAAAAACCACGATCCGATTCATGTCTTCAGAAACAAGCTCCTCGCGGAAGGTTTGCTGAATGATGAAATGATCGAGAATATCAACAAACTAGCTAAAGAAGAAGCGGATGCTTCTGTCGTATTCGCCGAAGAATCCCCAGCTCCGACCATCGCTGATATTTCCACCGATGTGTATTGGGAAACCGATAACCAAACCGAGGCCTCGAAAACCGGCCACCACTTCTTTGCTTAATTTTTTCTCAACCAATATCCAATTTCTCTATCTCCAATCCCTTTTCCTAACATGCGCACACTGACCTACCGTGAAGCCCTCCGTGAAGCCATGGACGAAGAACTCGCCCGCGACGAAAACGTCGTCATTATGGGTGAAGAAGTCGCCCAATACAATGGTGCCTATAAAGTAACCGAAGGCCTTTGGGCAAAATGGGGCGACAAACGCATCGTCGACACTCCGATTTCTGAGGCCGGCTTCATTGGCATGGGCATTGGTGCATCCATGCTCGGCGTCCGCCCGGTGATGGAGCTGATGTTCTGGTCATTCCATTCGGTTGCTTTCGACCAACTCGTCAATAACGCTGCCTGCGTCCGTTATATGTCCGGCGGTCTTTGTCACTGCCCTATCGTTGTTCGCGGTCCCGCAAACGGCGGCACTAACGTTGGCGCGACTCATTCACACATTCCTGAAGGGATGTTCGCAGCGTTTCCTGGCCTTAAAGTCTGCGCGCCTGCGACTCCGGCAGATGCGAAAGGCCTTTTGAAAGCCGCGATCCGCGATAACGATCCGGTTTACTTCATGGAGAACACCTTGCTCTACGGAAACGTCGGCGAAGTTCCAGATCCAGCGGATGGCGATTTCGTAATTCCTCTCGGTAAGGCCGATATCAAACGTGAGGGTAAAGACATTTCCCTCATCGCGCATGGCCGTTCAGTCATTCACGCTCTTGCCGCTGCGGAAACTCTTCAAGCCGAGCACGGCGTCAGCGCCGAAGTCCTCGACCTACGCTCGATTCGTCCGCTTGATGTCGATGCAATTCTCGCCACCGTGGCGAAAACTCACCGCGTGGTGCTGGTTGATGAGTCCAAACCTTTCGGTGGTGTTTCTGCCATGGTTTCACACCTCATCCAAGAACACGCGTTCGACGAGCTCGACGCTCCGATCAAGCGCGTCTGCACGATCGACGCCCCAGCAATCTACTCTCCACACATCGAAAATGAGCAACTCCCGAATCCAAATCGGATCGTGGAAAAAGTGCTCTCGATGATGTGAAATTGAGACCTTGCATGTGTTATAACATTGGTTATACTACATGCATGGTCACCACAGTCAAAATCACTTCCATCGGAAACTCCGCAGGTATTATTTTACCCAAGGAGCTCATGGAAAAACTGCGTGTGGGCAAAGGCGATACCCTGACCGTGACGGAAACACCCGATGGTTTGAGTTTGAGTCCTTATAACGAAAAAGTCGCACGTCAGATGGAAATTGCGGAGCAGGTTATGCGCAACAATCGCAACATGCTGCGTAAGCTCGCACAGTAGATGAAGTAATCCCCCCTGAACTCGTCTGATGAATCATGAACCTGAATGGCTAGAAGAAGCGACGGTTCGCTTTTTTCATCAACGACAGCTTGCTGAACATGGCGGCATCCGTGGAATTAGAGATGATAATATGTTGATGTCCGCTTTAGCAAAGCCTCAACAACTCTGGCACTACGGATCACCTGAACCCGATATTTGCCAGTTGGCCGCTGCATATGCCTACGGTTTAGCTAAGAATCATCCATTTCTCGATGGAAACAAGCGCACTGCGGCAATCGCTTGTGAGACTTTTCTTATAGTCAACGGTCGGGGATTTATCATCGGTGAAGAGGAAAAATATTCTGTCTATCTAGCGCTCGACGCGGGAGAAATTTCAGAATCTGAATTCTGCATCTGGTTGCGTGAGCATACTGAATTACTTTGAGTGATGCCCCGCCTTATTTTTTGAAAACTAACGACGGATAACCGCCATACAGGGCTTTGACAGTAGGTCCAAAATCTAGTTTGCGGATCTTATCTGCGATTTGTCGACTCGTGCCGCATGCTTGGCTGCTGCAGTAAACGACAACCAGTTTATAATCGCCGATTTTCATCGCAGCATCGGCTTCCATTTTTAAGGCGTCCTCTTTGGGATCGAGGTTCCATAAGATAGAATTTGGATATCCATTTTTCTGCCATTCGTCACGTGATCGGGCATCGACCCAAAGCACATTTCCCATGACTTGATCAAAACAGATTTCGTCGGGTTTTAGCAAAGCAGGATCGCAATGCACAATGAGAGCCGGCTTGGAGTTTGGATCTTTAAGAAACCATGTGATGCTGGCTGCTGATGCAGCGATCGCGATCATGATCGCAATTTGGAAAACGGACTTCATTGCTCGACTGGGGAACTGATGATTCTTGCGAATGCTTGCTGCGAACGAAATCTCTCAATTTCGATATCGTTTTTGATAAGGATGATACAAAGCCCACCTGCTGCAGTGCTTTTGGGGGTAACTCGAATTTCGTAAGATTTCCCATCCTCAATCGTTACGATTTCAGCGGTGATGTTTTCGTTTGTGGTAGAAACCGACGTTATATGAACGGGTTTATCATAGTTGTTGGTTAACCGTAAGGTTTTCGTTTCGGGTTTGGAATTGATATTCCAGCTCAATGTTTTCGTATCAAGAGAAACAGCGATTGGGATGTGGATGCGAAATGTAACTTTCGTAGATGGTTGATCTTCTGGGTCGTTAGAGAGATAGATAAGGATGGGCTTATCTACGGTTCCCTGAACATTATCGAGTTTGAATTTGACGCGCATAACTCCGGATTCGCCTGCGATGTAAGTCGTTTTGCCGCCAAAAAATTCCACAGTGACGCAGCTACAACCAGGCTCCACATGTTTGATCGTGATGGCCTTGGAACTGGTATTGGTGAATTTAAAATCACTGATAACTTCAGCATCTTTGAAACCAACTTTAGCCTCGTAGATGTCTTTTTCGAATTTTAAATCTCCAGCCTGTAGGATTGCGGTTAGGAAAAGAAAAATGAGATAAAAACGGTTCATAGAGTGAAATTAAACTTAAGGATTTTTCAAAGCAAGTTCGACAGCGATGATCAACCGACCGCTTCTCCATTCTGGGCCGAGAACATAAAGTGGCTGGCCGTATCTGAGCGAGATATCGGATTTGAGAATTTTTTTCCGGCTCAACCAAAGTTCTAGGCTCAATGGCACTTCGTCTTTGGTTGGCTCCATGCGAGTTTCGAAACGGATTAAAATTTCGTCTGATGGATTGAGAGGCTGCGCCCAGTTTTCGTATGATCTGAAAATCGTTTTGGATTCCGCGCCCATGGCTCGATAATGAGCGAATCGCAGTTCCTTGGCGGCTTGGAGACTATTTTTAATAGCTTCGGATACTTCTTCACGTTTCTCTCCAGCCGCCGCGGGATCGCCATTAGTGCCGTAATAAACAGTTACATCGAGAGTTCCGATTTTCGTCCGGCCCGGGTCATCTTGTGCATTCACAAAGGCAGAAGAAAAAACGAGCAGCGCTGCCGCAGACAAACGGCAAAGGAGTGGAAAAGCTGATTTCATTGAGTGGATGATTCGGCTTGGTTTGGCTCAAGAGTTGCCGTGCGGTCGGATTCTCGCGATGTGGGAACGTAGACTGTTTCAGAAAAATTAGTTGAATCTGGGATAGCGGTGACGCCCTTTAACAAAATGACAGAAGCGTTGTTTTGCGGAGTCGGAACCCACTCTGCAAGCACGCCTTCTTCCGGAGTGTAGACCATGGGAGCGTTGATGGTTTGTGAGGCCTTTTCTTTTACAACCGAAGCTTCTTTCGTGCCGCTTTGTTTGCCTATTGTAAAGGTGAGAACCATACCGGCACAGGCGGCAAGTGGCATGAACCATGATTTCCAGAAAGCGCGGTTGCTGGTTTTGGCAGAGGGCACTTGAGCTACCTCAAGTTCACGGATACCTTGAT
>JBILMI010000009.1:0-27532 GCA_044375585.1 Luteolibacter sp. | reverse complement strand
GATATCAACCTTCATGAGCTAAGACGCCGCGTTGGAATGGTGTTTCAAAAATACAACCCGTTTGCGAAATCCATTTTTGAAAACGTTGTCTACGGACTGCGTATCGCCGGGGTGAAGAAACGTTCCGAGCTAGAGGAAGCGGCTGAAAAAGCCCTCACCAATGCCGCGCTCTGGGATGAGGTGAAAGATCGTCTTCATACCAGCGCATTTGGCCTCTCTGGAGGGCAACAGCAACGTCTGTGCATCGCCCGAGTCATCGCTACAGAGCCAGATATTATTCTTATGGACGAGCCTTGTGCCGCCTTAGATCCACTCGCTACATTGAAAATCGAGGAACTAATTAACGAGCTGAAGAAAAAATTCACTATTGTTATCGTCACTCACAATATGTCCCAGGCCACTCGCTGCTCGGATCGCACGGCATTCATGTATCTTGGTAAGTTGATCGAATACGGCGATACGATCCAGATTTTTGAGAACCCCAAAGATTCACAAACCGAAGCCTATATCACCGGCGTCTTCGGCTGATTTATCACTCTCCTTATGAAAGATCTTCAGGAAAACTCGACGGAACTGCCAACATCCACGACCGCAGTGGATATACGTGATCTGTCATTTAACTATGGCTCTACCCAAGCGCTTAAAGATATCACATTGGATTTGAAGCGGAATGAAGTTACCGCATTCATTGGTCCATCCGGGTGCGGCAAATCTACCTTGCTACGTTGCATCAACCGGATGAATGACGAAATTGTCGGAACGCATATCACAAAAGGTGAAATTCGTGTCGATGACATTAATATTTATGATCGCACTGTGGATGTTGTGAAACTCCGTCGCGAGGTTGGGATGGTGTTCCAAAAATCCAACCCATTTCCCTCCAGTATTTATGACAATGTTGCCTACGGCTTGCGAATGCGTGGCGAGCGTAATTCGCAGGTCCTCGATCAATCTGTGCAAGAAAGCCTTAAGGCAGCGGCGTTATGGGATGAAGTAAAAGACCGCCTCAAAGAATCTGCACTTGGTCTTTCAGGCGGCCAGCAACAACGCTTGTGTATTGCTAGAACGATCGCCGTTAAACCCACCATCGTTCTAATGGATGAGCCTTGTAGCGCCCTTGATCCTATCGCCACTGCAAAGGTTGAAGACTTGATTTGGAAACTGAAGCACGACTATACCTTCATCATCGTGACTCACAACATGCAACAAGCGGCAAGGGTTTCGGATAAGACGGCGTTTTTCTTTATGGGTGAGCTTGTCGAATATTCTGAAACAAGCCGCATGTTCTCAAATCCCAGCATCAAGAAAACCGAGGAATACATCACGGGTCGTTTCGGCTGATTTTCAATTTCATTAGCAACCATTCATACACCATGAGCAATCAACACATATTTCAAGAGATGGATCTTTCCATGGGCACCCTTAAAGAGAAAGTGCAGCTCATGGCGTCTCTAACATGTCAAAACGCAAAAAATGCAATCCAGGCACTTTTGAACAAAGACATCAATCTAGCGCGCATCGTGATTGGTGAAGATTCTGAGGTTGACGAGCTTGAGGTGAAAATTGATCAACTAGGAATAGATATTTTAATCCGGTTCCACCCTATGGCCTCAGATTTAAGGGCGGTCATCACAGCGATGAAAATCGCACATAATTTGGAACGCATCTCAGATCACGCGGTAAATATCGCCAAGCGCGCCAAGAAAATCTGCAAATCTCAATCGCCTATCGAGGTGGATATGATCGAGCCGTTATATAAAATGGCTGAACAGATACTCAATGATGCCTTGCTTTCATATCAAGATGGGGACTCCGAGCTTGGCCAAGGACTCCATGCGGCTGATAAACAACTGGATGCCGCTTACAAGCAAGTCTCGGCGTCACTGAGTAGCCGTCTGGAGAACCCAGGCACAAATGCTGAAAACATTTTGCACCTCATTCTCGTTGCTCGCTCCATCGAGCGCATGGGGGATCTTGCGGTAAATATTGGAGAAGATTCCGTCTTCCTCAGCAAAGCCCGGGACATCCGTCATGAGCAACGCAAAGCGCAGAGCTGATTTGTTGTTGTTACATCAAGTAACTTTCCGTGGCGCCGATATAGCAACGTCCCTTGCTACCTCGTAGTATGTATACCCAAGCCACTATCATTTTTAATAAGTAGAGCCGGTGGGGCTTGAGATCGCGCCAAAGCCATCGCGATCAAATTCTCAGGAAATCAATTCATTGATTTCCTAGCCATTATTTGTTTATTAGAAGCATGAGCATTCAATCCACTCTCATTCCAGCACTGACGGCACTCGCATTCATTATAGGAAGTTCAACACTCCACGCGCGGACATGGACAGACGCAAAAACCGGCAAGGCCCTTGAAGCGGAACTGATCGAACTCAAGGATGGCAAGGTCACCTTGAAACGCAAAGATGGTAAAACGTTTGAACTGGAGCTGGATCGTTTATCCGCGGACGACAAAGCATTTGCCGAAAAAGAAGCTGCGACAAAGCCACTAGGCGGCGCTACCGATTGGCCGACTTGGCGCGGCGCGGGACGGGACGGGAAATCGCCCGACACCGGCTTGCTGAAGGAGTGGCCGAAAGAAGGGCCGAAGTTGCTGTGGACATTTGAAAATGCCGGCAAGGGCTATAGCTCGCCCGCGCTGGTAGGTGGAAAAATTTATCTAACAGGCAGCCGCGGCGGAAAGGCGGAGGTCATTTGTATCGATTCCAGTGGCAAGGAATTGTGGTCGGCGCCGATCGGTGCCGATCCAGGGAACGGCTACAATACGGGATGGGGTGGGGGAACGCGTGGCGCGCCGACGGTAAGCGACGGAATGGTATTTGCAATGAGCGCGAACGGCGAGCTCGCCGGCTTCAACGCGAAAGATGGCAAACCGCTTTGGAACAAGGATTTGGTCAAGGATTTCGGCGGGAAAGTGCCGGATTGGGGTTACTCGGAATCGCCACTGGTGGATGGTGATAAAATCGTTGTTACTCCTGGTGGCGATCAGGGAGCGATCGTTGCCTTTGACAAGAAAACCGGAAAAGAACTGTGGCGCAGCAAAGACCTTAAAGATGGCGCGCAGTATTCATCGTTGATCACCGCCACTGTGAAAGGCAAGCGGCAATACATCCAGCTTTTCATGAACACCCTGGCCGGCGTAAGCGCGGAAAATGGTGACGTGATTTGGAAATCGGCCTGGCCTGAAGGACGCACAGCGGTGATTCCAACGCCAGTCTATCATGATGGCACGGTTTACATGACTTCGGGTTATGGCTCGGGTTGCAAACTGGTGAAAATCGATGGCGATAAGGCCGAGGATGTTTGGGAAAACAAGGTGATGAAAAATCATCACGGTGGTGTGGTGCTGGTAGATGGCCACATTTACGGATTCTCAGATGGCGGCGGCCTCGTTTGTCAGGAGCTGGCGACCGGTAAGCAGAAGTGGAGCAAGCGTGGCGAGGGCAGCCAGAAGGGCTCGGTGCATTACGCGGACGGAATGCTCTACTGCATGGACGAAGAGGCAGGATCAGTCTTTTTAGCCGAAGCGAATCCCGACAAGTACACCGAACTCGGCCGCTTTGAAATTCCCCGCCAAACCAAATTGCGCGAAGGCACCAACGGCAAGATCTGGACTCATCCAGTAGTGATTGGCGGCAAACTTTATCTCCGCGATCAGGATCTCTTCTTCTGTTATGACGTGAAGTCCTGAGCCTATCGGCTATTTAACAGATCCATCCTTGCCAAAGCAAAACAGGCTCTTGTCTGAGCGGAAGATCAAGCGACCTCTGACCGAAATAGGTGAGGCGATGACGCCTTCTTCAAGCGCATGGCTTTTGATATCCGACAGCCCGTCTTTCGTGATTTTTCCGCTGAAAACCATGCCGTCCTCTCTAACACAATAGATCTGGTCTCCTACGAGAAGCGGTGACGAATAAAAAACCTGCGGCGCTTTCGGCAGGTTCGATTCCCAAAGTTTCTCTCCCGATTTCGCATCGAGACAAGTCAGGCGTCCGCGATTCGGGCCACCATCCTTGAGCACGTAGAACTTGCCATCATGGAGAATAGGGGAGGTGGTATCGGCTCCAAGTTTGTCATTACGCCAGGTCCAATGGGTCTCCGAAACATCGCCACTGCCGTTCAAACGGATCGCGGCAAGTGAATCGCCTCGGTTGAAAGGAACCACGGCGAGCCCATCACCGACGACTGCCGAAGCGATGACTCGTTGCATGTCGGCACGCTTCGGATTGAAACCGCCGCATTGCCAGACAAGTTTGCCGGTCTCCGCGTCGTGACCTGTTAGATGATCCCCGCCCCAAGTGATGATTTGCTCTTTCCCATCCCGCTTGACTACGTGGGGCGTGGTGTAGGCATCGCCGGATTCCTTCCCGGTTTCAAATTTCCTTGAGGTTTTCCAAACTTCCTTGCCGGTCTCTGGATCTAACGCGACGATATAGGATTCGCCTTCCGTCTGCATCACGGCGACCACCACTTTGCCCGCGGCGAAAACGGGGGATGTACCTTGATCCCACCAGAGATTGTCCTTGCCGTATGTTTCCTGAAGGTTGATTTGCCAGAGTGGTTTCCCATCGAGATCCACACAGGCTACGGTGCCTGATTTGAAATAGGCTACGACGACATTCCCATCAGTGACCGGTGAGGAATTCGTTGAGCTTCCGACGCGTTGTCCGCGGCCGGAAGTAATCGCACCGAACGACTTGCGCCAGAGTTCTTTACCCTTGGAATCGTAAGCTAACAAACCGTCCTTATCATCGATCGGGCTGGTGACGAAGAGCTTGTCATTCCAAACAATCGGAGTCGAGCAGCCGCGGCCGGGAAGCTCGACTTTCCAGAGCAATTTCCCCGCCAGATCGAGGGGTGGCTGTTCACCTGTGATCGCGCCATTGCCGCCTTCACCGCGCCATGATGGCCAGTTCTGTGCAGTAAGCAAACCCGTCAGTAATAAACTCGTTGCAAAAATTTCAGCTTTCATCACAACGCCATACGAGACTAGGAATTGCTGACTGTCAAAAGAATCAACATCTCATTTCACTTCGAGGCAGACCGCCTCGCCATTGTTAGAACGGGCGAAGATTCTACCATGAGCAAATGCGACATGAGCCCAACTGACAGATGACAGCGCTTTCACGCGGCCATGTTCCTTCCAGCCGGCCTTGGCTGGCTCACCACAAATGATATCTCCGGTTTCCGAGAGAATGACCATCTGGTCGCCGACCATCAGCGAGCTACCACGGGTTCCCGGCATTTTGACGCGCCAGTGTGGCTTGCCGGTTTTCATGTCCATGCGGATGAGTTCGGCATCGATGTTCTTATCGCCGAACACACCAAGGATATCGCCGTCCTTGAGGATGCTGTTTTGGAAAATCATGCGAATGTCCTCATCCTTGTGGAGCACTTTAGGCTCACTGCCCGAGACATCGATGACCACGTAGCCCATACCGTAGCCAGAGGCGAGGAACATCATGCCGTCGTGGTATTGGGGATTGCTGGCATTCACGTCATAGGAAGTCCGCCAGCCGAATTCGAAAACCGGTTTGCCCTTGCCATCCAGATTGTAGGCCACCAGTTCGCGACCATGAAAAGCCGCGACGAGTTCACGTCCCTTGTGCGTGAAAAAAATCGGGGCCGCGTATCCCGGCTTGGTGTCGTCCCCCGATTTCCAACTCACTTTGCCAGTGGATTTCTCAAGTGCGTATAATCCGCCGTCATCCGCACAAGGCAGGCAGTAGAGCACATTTCCTTTCACCACCGGTGGGGCGGAATACCCCCAATCTGGCACCCTGCCCTTGAAATCTTTTTTGTAATGCACATTCCATTTCGGTTTGCCGTCAGCCATGGAAAGGCAGTAAAGATTTCCGGTGCGGCTGAGGGTGTAAACGACGTCTCCGTCAATGGTTGGCGTGGCGTTCGGCCCACCTTCGTAAAGCTTCGGATCGAGTTTTTCGGGGTATTTATGAGTCCAGATTTCTTTCCCCGTCGCCGCATCGAGACACCAGACAATGTCGGTATTGTCTGTGTTGCCCATGACCACAACTTTCTCTCCTGCGATCGCAAAGCTGGTGCAACCTTTGCCAAGATTCTTGCGCCAAAGTTCCTTCGGCTTCTCCTCTTTCCAATTCGTGCGGATTTTGCCTTCCACGATTCCCGATCCCTCAGGGCCGAGTAAACGCGGCCAGTCTTGGGAAAACGCGAGAGCAGGAAGGCACACGAGGAGTAGTGAAATTGTTAGAATTTTCATGATGATCGAAGTAAGAATGAGAAGGCGAAGTCATTGTGCCTAATGCGGCTCAAGACTTGACAAGGTGTAGGGTTACACAAAAGTCGCTCTCAGTCAGGAAGTTTTTTCGTTTTGGCACGATCAAGCTCCGCCTACGCCATCGATATTATCCAACTTTTAATCAACTAACACTCCATCCATGCGCATCACTTCCCTTGCCCTCGCTCTGACCGCCGCCGTCCATGCACAAGAACCGCTTTCACTCACTCCGACCATTGTCGAAGCAGAGCGGATCGCTGACGAGCCCGCTGCTGTCAGCGTGATTTCCAGTCAATCGCTGGAGCTTTTCCAAGCACAATCATTTTCCAACCTTACGGGAATCGTTCCGGGATTCAATGTGGTTTCCGCCGATTCACGCGGCTATGGCCAGGTGGTGACGATGCGGGGATCGACCAACACTCTTTTTTTCGGCCCGCCTGCGCTTGGACTTATGATCGACGATGTGCCGTTAGGCCACGCCTTCAGTTATCCGTCCGAGCTGCTCGAACTTGATGCAGTGCGGGTTTACCGCGGCCCTCAGGGACCTAACTTCGGTCGCAACGGCCCCGCTGGAATGGTTGAAATGTTCACCCCACGACCAGGTGAAAAATTCGCAGGTAGTTTGACCACTGAATACGGCTCCTACGATCACGTTGGGCTCGGCTTGCAAACTTCTGGGCCGCTCGGCGGCGATTTCTCGCACACCCTCCAGCTTTTCCATGACCAGCGCGACGGATACATTCGCAACACCTTTCTGGGCGATGAGACCGACGACCGCGAGGCCACTGGCGGGCTATTCAATCTGTTCTGGAACCCCAGCGATGATTTCGAACTGCGGCTCCGCTACTACGGCGAGTTTGTGAACGACGGCTCGCAGCGCTTGAGCTCCTTGTCTGGCCCCGATCCGTTCCAAGACTCCTCGAATTTCCTCGGATCAACCGATCTGGAGCGCCACCAGTGGTCAATCCACTCGCGCAAGGATCTTGATTGGGGGAAAATGGAAACCATCACCAGCTACCAAACTTGGGAGCTCGATCCCTCGACCGTGGATCTGGATCTAACACATGGAACCACACCGTGGGTCGTTTTCAATGGAACCCCACTGGCTGGATCTCCGGCTGACGCAAGGTCCACCATTACCCAGTCACAGGATCTTGTTTCGAACGAAATCCGTTTCTCTTCCGTAGAGGAAAGCGCACTGCGCTGGCAGGCAGGCTTGTTCCAGATGTGGACCGACAACGAAGGAACCGCCGCAAGAACCACCGCAGTTCCCTTCCCTCCTGTGTTCTTTCCCTTTTCTACCATCGTAAACGACACGACACGCTTCGACATCGAGCAGCTCAATCTGGCCAGCTTCGGAAATGTGACATGGCAGATGAACGACTCACTAGCCTTGGACGCCGGGCTGCGACTCGACTACCACGAATCGGAAATCGACCGGGTGAAAACCGACATCACCACCGCAACCAACATCGTCCGCGACTCTGATGATGATCTGTTTGTTTCCCCTGTCGTAGGCCTCACTTATGCGATCACTCCTACATTGGATGGGTTCGTGCGCAGCAGCATCGGCAATAAGCCTGGTGGATTCACGGCCTATGTGGATTCGGCCAACGGTCCCGAATTTGATCGCGAGACAAACTGGTCGAACGAAATCGGAGTCCAATATGAAAACCAAGATCACGATCTAAGAATCGGACTACGCGGCTTTTGGGATCAGATCGACGATTACCAATTCAACCAGTCCGTGCCGTTCAGCACCGACTTCGCTGTGGTGAATGCCGATGAAGTCACTTCCCGCGGAGTTGAGCTGGATCTTGCTTGGACACCTATCGAACGCCTCACCATCCGCAGCAGCGTGGGCTATGTGAACGCTGAGTTCGATTCCTACACGGATCCGTTCACTCCTGGCGGGAACTTCAATGGCAAGGAGGTTCCCTTCGTGCCTGAATACACCGGCAGCGCAGGTATTCGCTATGACTTTGATAGCGGGTTCTTCGCCCAGACCTCGGCGCGCGTCTCTGGCCCGACCCGTTTCGATGCCGCAAACACCGGCACTTTCACGCAAGATGCTTACCTCGTCTGGGATGCTGAAATCGGCTACACAACAGAGAGCTTCACTATTGCTCTTTTCGGTCGTAATTTGCTCGATGAGCAATATTACTCATTTATTAATCCGCAGATCTCCGCAGGTTCGCCGGGAGATCCTCAGTTGTATGGATTGCGACTTCGCACAACATTCTGATCAAACCCTTCCATACGCTGCGTAAAGTAAAGCGACGCCTCTCATTTTTGTTAAACCTCTCCTCATTTCCCACAATGAAACTCACCTTGCTTATTGCTGCTTTACCGCTGTTCGCAGCCAGCGCCGCTGAAACCACCGGCTGGCTCAACTGGCGCGGTCCTCTTCACACCGGAGCCTCTCTGGAAACCGGCCTACCAGATAAATGTGAACCCGGCTCTGAACTCTGGACTTATGACATCCACGGCGCCGGCACTCCGGTCATCGCGAATGGTAAGCTCTACGCCTTCGGCTTCTTCGGCGAAGTTGGCGAGGATGTTCGCGAGGCATTGCTTTGTCTTGATGCAGTGACCGGCAAAAAGCTCTGGGAAGTGCGCTACACGGATTACCTCAGCGATGTGGTTTACAGCCGTTATGGTATCGGCGCTCCCGCCATCGATCCTGCCACGGGGAACGTCTATCTCCAGTTCAGCAACGGCCACAGCGTCGCTTACACTGGTGACGGCAAACTTCTTTGGGAACATTCACTGATGGAGGATTTCGGCCGACTCACCTTCCCGAACGGTCGCAGCGGCGCGCCCGCTGTTTACGAGCATCTCGTCATTTTCCATTGCGTTACCGCCAACTGGGGCGGCGATGGTCCAGCCGCCGATCGCTTCTATGCTTTCGACAAACTCACCGGCGAACTCGTCTGGGCCTCCACGCCCGGCATCGTTCCTGTGGACAGTTCGTTCGCTTTGCCTGTTTTCGGAAAACTCGCTGGACGCGATGTTTTTTATGCAGGCACAGGCTGCGGCCACGTGGTCTGCATCGACGCGAACACCGGCAAGCCCCTCTGGCGCTTCCGCCTTTCCCAAGGCGGCGTTAATGCTCAGATTCTTCTGTTAGGCGATAACAAACTCGTTGCTGTCCACGGCACTGAAAACACCGATGCCTCGACCGCTGGCCGAATGGTTTGTTTGAAAATGCCGACCGAATACCCCGCCGAACTCATCACTCTCGGCAAAGAAGCTGAGCTCTGGCGCAACGACGAAATCACTGCCTTTACTTCCTCACCGACCCTGGCGGATGGAAAAATCTACTCCACCATCGCCACCGGTTCCTTGCTGTGCGTCGATGCTGCCTCGGGCAAAACTCTGTGGTCTGAAAAACTCGCTCCCGACCAAATCCACGCCTCGCCCACCTTTGCCGACGGCAAGCTCTACGTTCCGATGTTCGACGGCACGTTTCATATTCTCAAACCCGGCCCGGATAAGGCCGAGCGCCTTTTTGAAACCAAGTTTGAAAACAACCTCCTCGGCGCGCCTGCGATCTGGGCTGGCAAGGTGTATATTTTCAGTAAGGACAAACTGCATTGCTTCGGCTCAAAGGAAGGCAAATACGTGGGCGTCAAGCCCACGCCGCAAAACGCACCCGGTGAAATCGCCAGCCTACAGATCGTCCCCGCAGAATTCGCGATCAAGGCGGGCGAATCCATCGATTTTAAAGTCTATGGACTCGATAAAAACGGCCACCGCGTGAAGGAAGTAAAAGCGGAATCTTGGGCAACTTTCATCCCGCCAACCGCCAAGGTGCAATCCACCGTCGATGCCACATTCGAAGGCTCCACTCTCAAAGCTAGTCCCACTGCGAAACTCTCGGCAGGTGCATTTAAAGTCACCGCAAACGGCCTCACCGCCACCACCCGCGGCCGGATCGTTGCCGGTTACGGTTACAGCGCGGATTTTGATGCCATCGAGCTTACGATGAAAGACGAATTAGATCCGACCGAGGCAGTTAATTTTCCGCCCCTCCCATGGCTTGGCGCGCGGCTCAAGTGGCACGTGCTTGAAAAGGACGGCTCCAAAGTCCTCGGCAACCGACTCGACAATATCCTGTTCCAACGGACCACGAATTTCTTCGGCGCATCCGACATGAGTGACTACACCCTTGAAGGCGACGTCATGACCGACGGCACCCGCCGCATCATGTCCACTGTCGGCTTCGTCAATCAACGTTACCTCATCACGCTGGTAGGCAACGCACAGATTCTGGAAGTTTCCAGCAACCACGACCGCCTCAAACATTCCGTGAAATTCCCTATCAAGCCGAACACTTGGTATCATCTGAAAAGCCAGGTGAAATCGAATCCCGACGGCAGCGGAATCGTCTTCGCCAAAGCCTGGCCTCGCGGCACTGACGAGCCCGCAGAGTGGACGATCGAGACTCCCGTCAAGCACCTCCACCCCAAAGGCTCTCCCGCCGTTTTTGCTTTCTCGCCGCAGTCGCAGAAGCGTGTTTACATCGACAACATCAAACTTTCAAAAAATCCGTGAAGCACGTTCCCATTTTCAACTCACCCTTCAATCCCATGAGACTTCCCGTTCTACTTCTCGCCCTCGCCCCGACTCTTCACGCCAAGGATTGGCCGATGTGGGGCGGCACTCCCTCCCGCAACATGGTTGCCGAGGCCAAGGGCATTCCCACTGAGATTATCCCCGGTAAAGTCGATCCTGAAAAGGAAACCGTCGATCTAACCTCCGCAAAAAACATCCTCTGGACCGCCAAGCTCGGCTCCCAGACTTACGGCAACCCCGTCGTTGGTAATGGCAAGATCCTCGTGGGCACAAACAATGAATCGCCGCGCGATCCCAGTCAAAAAGGCGACCGCGGGAACCTGCTTTGCTTCGATGAAAAGACCGGCAATTTCCTCTGGCAGTTGATCATTCCGAAGCTCGGAGCCGGCAAGGTCAGCGACTGGGAATTTGTCGGTCTCTGCTCCTCACCCGCCATCCTCGGCGACAAGGCATATGTCGTCACCAACCGCGGCGAAATCGTCTGCCTCGACATGAACGGCATGGCCAACGGCAACGACGGAACGTTCCAAGACGAGGCAAAATACATGACGGCCGATCCCACGAAACCGGTAGCCACCGACGGGAAACATGCCGATATCCTCTGGATTTTCGACATGCGCGAGGAGCTCGGGGTTTTCCCCCACAACGTCTCCTCCTGCTCCCCGCTGGTCGTCAACGGAATCGTCTATACCGCCACCTCGAACGGCATGGACTGGTCGCATACCAACATCCCCGCGCCGCTCGCTCCCTCGCTCGTCGCCGTCGATGCCACCACCGGTAAACTCGTGGGCGAAGACATTTCCGGTGTCGCCGAGCGCGTTCTCCACGCGTCCTGGTCTTCGCCAGCACTCGGCAAAGTCGGTAACAAGGAAATGCTCCTCTGGGGGGGTGGTGATGGATTTGCCTACGGTTTCGAACCCAAACCCGTCCGCAACGAGGACGAGGATCTGAACATGCTCAAGGAAATCTGGCGCTACGATTGCAACCCCCCGGAATATCGCAAGAAGGACGGCGAACCGATCAAATACGCCACTTTCCGAGGCCCCAGCGAAGTCATCGGCACCACCGTGATCGCCGACGGTCTCGTTTACGCCGTCATTGGTCAGGACCCTGAACACGGCGACGGAGTCGGCCAGCTCAGTTGTATCGACCCCGTCACCGGCAAGTCGGTGTGGACTTACAAGGAAATCGGTCGCTCGATTTCGACCCCGAGCGTCGTCGATGGCCTCATCTTCATCGCCGAATACGATGGCGACCTTCATTGTCTCGACGCAAAAACTGGTAAAGCCCATTGGGTTCACGAAACTCAATCCCGCATCTGGGGCTCCACTCTCGTCGCTGATGGCAAAGTTTTCCTCCCCACAGAGGATGGCGATCTTCACATGCTAGCCGCAGACAAAGAAAAGAAAGTCCTCGGCACCATCAACTTCGGCGCTCCCATTTACAGCTCACCCATCGTGGCCAATAACATCCTCTTCGTCGCCACGATGACTCACCTCTACGCTATCGGCACCAAATGATATGAAAAAGCCCGTCGCCATCTCGATTTTTGCTTTCGTGGCGCTTTTCATCCTCCATCACGATTTCTGGAACTGGTCAAATACCAACCTAGTCTTCGGTTTTATCCCAGTCGGTCTGGCCTATCACGCTGGATACAGCATAGTGGTTTCCCTATTCTGGATTCTTGTCACTCGATACGCCTGGCCGCACTCGATCGAAGCATGGGCGGATGAACCTCACGACCGATGACCAGCCTCTATATCATCATCGCTTACCTCGGGCTGCTCATCCTTCTGGGCTTCGTCACGAACCACTTTTCCAAGGGAACCAGCGCCGACTTCTTCGTGGTCGATCGCTCGATCGGGTCATTTCTGCTGCTGATGTCGATGTTCGGAGCCACCATGACCGGGTTCGCGCTCGTCGGGTCCACGGGCGAGGCGTTTTCCTCCGGAATCGGCGTGTATGGCGCGATGGCTTCTTGGTCTGGCCTCATGCACTCGGCCGTCTTCTTTCTGATCGGCATCCGGTTGTGGGCGGTGGGCAAGCGCCATGGCTACCTCACCCAATGCGAGTATTTCCGCAATCGATTCGACTCGAAAGGCCTCGGCTATCTGCTTTTCCCAATTCTCGTGCTGCTGCTCATCCCGTATCTTCTCGTAGGAGTCATCGCCGCTGGAAAATTTCTACAAGCCTTCACCAAGGGCATGTTTCCGGAGCAATTCGCGCGGACTCTTGCGGACGGTAGCCCTCATCCGCTTAGCGGCGGACTTCCACCTGAACTTGGCGGTGGTATTCTTTGCGCGATCATTCTGTTTTACGTATTCTTTGGCGGCCTGCGTGGAGCCGTTTGGGCAAACACGTTGCAGACGGCGATCTTCATGATTACGGGCGTGGCCGCCTACTGGATGATCTCCCAAAAACTCGGTGGCCTCGCCGCTGCCAGCCAGGCGGTGCTCGACAGCGACTTCGCCAGGCCGCGCGCCGCCCGCGAGGACATGATGGGTCATGGGAAATTTCTCACCTATTGCTTCATCCCGCTATCGGTCGGCATGTTTCCCCACCTTTTCCAACATTGGCTCACCGCCAAAAGCGCGAAAACCTTCAAACTCACAGTGGTCGCCTTTCCGATTTTCATCCTGATTGTTTGGCTGCCCTGCATCCTCATCGGGATCTGGGCCGCAGCTGAGTTCGGTCCGCTGGGCCCCGGACAGAGCACGAACGGGGTGCTCGGACGCATGGTCGAAGGCCTCGTCAAGTCACCTATCCTCTCCGGACTCGTCGCAGCAGGAGTCCTCGCCGCCATGTCTAGCCTAGACTCGCAGTTCATGTGCCTCGGCACGATGTTCACCAATGACATCGTCGTTCAAAAACTTGGTCCCAACCGCCTGACCGACTCCCAAAAAGTCTGGGTCGCCCGAGGCTTCATCCTGCTCATCGCTGGTGTGACTTATGCTCTCTCCGTCGTGCTGATGGATACTGCACAAGTTTTCGCATTGGGTGTGTGGTGTTTCAGCGGCTTCGCGGGACTTTTCCCGCTCGTCGTCGCCGCCGTTTACTGGAAGGGAGCCACCCGAGCCGGAGCCATTTCTTGTATCGTTGTCACCATCATCACTTGGGGCATTCTGTTTTATCGCGATGTCTTTAGCGAAAAACTGCCCGGTGCCACCCACTCCACGCTCATCGCCGGCATGATGCCCGTTACCCTGATCATCGCCGCGTCCGCCATCACGCTGGTCGTCGTTTCACTCTTCACCGCAAAACCCTCCGACGCCACCTTGCGCAAGTTCTTCACCTGAAGATCTCGTTCGACATTAATTCTCACACATTCTATGCTTTTCTCATGAATGAAGACCTTCGAGAACCTGTAAAACGACGAGTCGGCGGCACTCTTGCCGTTCTGCCTCCTCTGGTTCGCCTGGAAGCTCTTAGAAAAAACGCACGCTGGCTTCTCGGCGGAAAATGGAACCCACCCAAAAATGATGGAACCCACGTTCGAAAAACTGTTGGTCATCCTCGCTGAAGCTGGCGTGGGATTTGTTGTTGTGGGTGGCGTAGCTGTCACCTTGCACGGTTACGTCCGCCTAACGGAAGATGTCGATATTTTAATCGAACCCTCGCCTGCTAATATCCAGCGCTTCCTCGATTCGCTTGCCGACTATGGGGAAGGCTTCGCCCGTGAACTCTCCCTAGAAGATTTTACCGATGAGGAAGGGGCTATTCGAATCGTTGAAGAAACCGAACTCAGCCAAATCGATGTTTTTACCCGCATGTCAGGACTCCGTTATCAAGATCTGAAAATGGACGCTTCTATTCTCTCTCTTCAAGGCTATGAAATTGCATACGCCTCCAAGGCGGCATTGATCCGGCTCAAAGGCGGATCGGTTAGAGAAAAAGACCAATTCGATGTGGCCGCTCTCAAGCAGTTAGAGATCGATCCTAAAGCTTTCAACTAAACACCTTGCCAACACCCGATCTCTCGGTATCCGTTAATCATCGCTCATCATGTCATCCACGCTTACTCCCGCCGCAGCAACCGAAGCTCTCGACGCCCACACCCGCGAAATGGTGAAGTGGCATTTCTCTCCGGAAACCGGCTGCCCTTACTGGCTTGAACAGTTGCCGAGCCTCGGCTTCAACCCGCTCAAAGACATCACCTGCTTCGCCGATATTCAACGATTCGAGCCCTTCGACGACGAGGTTCTGCGCAAGGAAGATCCCGCCCGTTTCATCCCCAAAGCCTACGGCAAACGTCCCTACAACATCTTCGAAACTGGTGGCACCACCGGTATGCCCAAGCAGCGTATCGGTTGGGATGATTATCAGACCGACTACACCGAATTCTCCGAGCATTACGGCCCTGACTTTTTCCCTCAAGGTGCTAACTGGCTCATGGTCGGTCCAACAGGTCCTCGTCGCCTGCGCCTCGCCATCGAGCACCTCGCTAATATCCGCGGTGGCGCCTGTTACTTTATCGATCTTGATCCGCGTTGGGTCAAACGCCTCATCGGCATGGGAGAAATGCGCATGGCCAAGCTCTATCAGGAACACGTCATTGACCAAGCCGCCACGATCATTCGCCACCGCGATATCGGATGCTTGTTCACCACTCCCAAATTGTTAGAAAGCCTAGCCGAACGCATGTCGCTCGTCGATGCCGGCATCCGCGGCGTCTTCGCCGGCGGCACCACCATGACACCGCAATACGTCCGCTTCATCGAAGAGGAAGTGCTTGAAGGAAAAATCAATTTCGCGCCCACCTACGGCAATACACTGATGGGTCTGGCCATCAGTAAAAAACGCGGCCCTGGCGAATTTTCCCTCACCTACCACGCCCCACAACCACGCGCTGTGCTGCGCATCGTCAATCCCGAGTCCCCGTCCGAACTCATGCCTTATGGCGAATACGGCCGCGTCGAACTCACCACCATGACCAACGAGTTCTTCATGCCCCGCTTCCTCGAACGCGACGAAGCCATCCGCCGCGGCCCGTGCGATGAGTTCCCGTGGGACGGCGTCGGTGATGTCAGACCCTTCCAATCCGGCACCAAAACAGTGATCGAGGGAGTTTATTGAATAACCATTCTTCCACTAATCACTCGGCATTTCACACTTTCTCCCATGAACATCCCCATCCTCCGCCTCGGCCGCGAATACTCTTCCCATGACTTGGTTGAACTCGACCTTGGCGCTGAAACGCTGACCACACACACCGCCAACCCCGGCCTCATTCGCCGCGACCTTCTCCAAATTTCGAAATCCAAGGCCGCGCTCGATGCGATCCCAGCGGACACTCTCGCCACGTATTGCGAGCAGGCCGCAGAACTGTTTCTCCATGCGGACTTGCCCTGCGGCGATGTCGTCCAGTCGCCCCAACAATATGTCGAGTCATTGTCCGCCCTGACGCGCCTCCCGCACACCCTCGTCCGCATGAATATGGGAAAAATCCATGCCGCGATGTCACAAGTCCGCACGATCATCGCAGGACTCACCCGCAACATGCCGCTGAACATTTTCGATAAAGGCATCACCCGCATCGACGACCTCATCATCAACTATTTCCCCACCACTTCATCCCTCGGCGTTTCCCTTCCATCCAACGCCCCTGCCGTGAATTCACTATGGATTCCCGCTCCGGTGATGAAAATTCCCGTTCTTCTCAAACCCGGCCGCGAGGATCCATTCACCCCTCTCCGCATCGTGCAGGCCATGATCCAGGCCGGGTTTCCGAAAGAAGCCTTCGGCTACTACCCAACCACTCATGAAGGCGGCGACACGCTTCTAACAACCTGTGGCCGTGGCATCTCGTTCGGCTCTGATGCCACAGTGAAAAAATACTCCGCCTTTCCATCGATCCAAGTCCACGGCACCGGGCGCTCGAAAATTCTCATCGGCGAGGACATGATCCACCGCTGGCCCGAGTTTCTCGAAGTCATTGTGCAATCCATCTCCGCCAACGGCGGCCGTTCCTGTATCAACACCTCCGCCATTCTCGTCCCAAGCCATCGCGATGAGCTTGCTAACGCCCTCGCCGCCGAACTCGCGAAAATCCAACCCCACCCGCGCGACCACCCGGATGCCATTCTTTGCGGTTTCGCCAACCCCGCGCTTGCCGACGGCATCGACGATCTCATCTCCGCCCACCTGAAAGATTCCGGTGTCACCGATGTGACCGCCCTCCACCGCGAAACCCCGCGCAAAGTGGACGCCTTCGATCAAACCTACCTCCAGCCCACACTCATTTCCTGCTCCGAAAAAGATCACGCTCTCGCCAATACCGAGTTCATGTTCCCTTACGCCAGCATCGTGGAAATTCCTCAATCCGAAATGCTCTCTAACATCGGTCAACCCCTCGTCGTCTCGGCATTCACCGAAGACCCACATTTCATCGAGCAACTCCTCCTCAGCCCCGACATCGAACGCCTCAACCTCGGCACCTTCCCCACCAATCGCGTCCAATGGGAACAACCGCACGAAGGCAACCTCTTCGAGTTCCTCTACCACCGCCGCGCCATCCAGGGAAACGTGGCGGTCGTATAATGAATCGATTGAATCGCCAAGTTCGCCAAGGATGATGACCGAAAATGTAAGCAAAAAAACGCGGCGATTCCCTCTTCCCGAAGCGAGGGACTTGGAGTGGGTCCTACACCTTGTTGCTGATACTTGCACTCGCTCAATGGAGGCTTGGGCATCACACCCTCAACTCCGAGGGAGGAAATCATGTCGGTCTCTTGCTACTGTTCTCCATGCTGACCTTCCAACGTCTCCTTGCGCTCGACGTGCTCCTTCGTCCCGCGCTTTGGAGTCTCGGTCTCGTTTGGGCCGTTACTGCCTGCATTCACCTCTTCCTCAAATAACCCTTTCAAGCTTGGCGTTCTTGGCGTCTTGGCGGTTCCCAGTCCTCTCATGAAACCCTCCGACGCCCACCCCAGCCCCCGAATCATCTTCGGTCCAGGACGTCTCGCCGATCTCCCTGAATGCCTCGCCTCTCTCGGCGTCAGCCACGCCCTCATCGTCACCGACCCCGGCATCGTCGCCGCCGGCCATGTGGAACGCGCCACCGACTATCTAACAGCTGATGGCATCCGATCCACCGTCTATCAGGGCTCCAGTATTAACCCCACAGAGACCGACATCGAAGCTTGCCGCGACTTCGCAAAAGCCATCAAACCCGGCGCGCTCATCGGCCTCGGCGGCGGCTCAAGCATGGATACCGCAAAAGGCTGTAACTTCCTACTCAGCAACCCCGGCCGCATGGCCGATTACATGGGATACGGCCTCGCCAAGAACGCGATGCTTCCCTTCATCGCCATCCCCACCACAGCCGGCACTGGCTCCGAATGCCAATCCTACGCCATCGTCTCACGCGACGGCACCCATGAGAAAATGGCCTGCGGAGACCCGAAAGCCCTCGCCCATACCGCCATCTTGGATCCAGAACTCACCGCCTCTCAGCCTCTGAACGTCGCTACTCTAACAGCCCTCGACGCTCTCTCTCACGCCCTCGAATCCGCTGTCTGCACCAAGCGCAATACTATCTCCTCCAATTACTCCACCGAAGCCTTCCGCCTCATCGCCTCCTCCATCCGCAATGTCCTCACCGGCACCGCCGACCTCGAAACCCGCGGCCATATGCTATTCGGCGCCGCCCTCGCAGGATCTGCCATTGAGAACAGCATGCTCGGTGCCGCCCACGCCACCGCCAATCCACTCACCGCCCGTTTCAATGTCCCTCACGGCCTAGCCGTCACGATGATGCTTCCACACGTGGTCCGCCTCAACCACAACGCCCCAGACATCGCCCTGATCTATCAGAATCTCGCCCGCGACCTCGATTCGCCGCTCATCGATTGGCTTGAAAAAACGATCAAGCTCGCCAATCTAACAAAACCAGAAATTCCCATCGCCGCCGTATCGGAACTCGCTGAAGCCGCTTCTCATCAAAGGACCGGCCGTTTCAATCCCGTTCCTCTCGACTGTGCCACCATCACCACCCTCTACCAAGCCGCCCTCACTCCTTCATCCTGAAAATCATAACCCAAGATCAGTGTCCATCCGCGTTCATCCGTGGTTCTCTTCCACACCTCACCAGCACTATCCCATGAACCGGCTACTCACCGCCCTACCGTTTCTGTTTCTAACAGCCTGTGATAAACCGCAGCCTGTGAGTCGGGCGGAGCAAATAACAGCCGCTCCTGCCGAACTAACCGATTGGCCGATCACCCGCGGTAGTCCGTCGCTCCAAGGGCGAGTGCCAGCAGCCATGCCCAAAGCCCCGGTGATCGAGTGGACTTTCCAACTCGAATCCCCCGGCTCTGCAGAAGCCGCCGTCGCTGATGGCTGCATCCTCGTCGGTGATGCGATGGGCATTCTTTACTGCATCGATTTCGAGACCCAGAAATTACGCTGGAAAATGGAAACCGGTGATACGATCCAGGCTGCACCCGCGATTTCTAACGGAAAAGTTTTCGTCGGCTCAGGCGACAAACATTTCTACGCGCTTGATCTCAAGACCGGCGACAAACTGTGGGCTGTCGAGGGTGGCGACAAATTTCCCTCCGCCGCAAACTTGGTTTCCGCTCCCGATGGCTCGGGCATATGGGTCCTCGTGAATGGCTATGACGGCATCACCCGTTGCCTGCGCGCAGAAGACGGCTCCGTCGTCTGGACTTACGCAACCAAAGACTTTATCAACGGCACCCCCGCAGTCATCGATGGCCGTCTCATCGCTTTTGGCGGTTGCGACCAAGTCATCCACATCCTCAATCTCGCCGACGGTTCACTCGTGAGCAAAATCGACACGGACGCTCAAGTCACTAATTCCGTCGCCACCATCGGCACCACGATTTACTGTGGCAATCACGCCAACCAACTCGTCGCCGCCGAGGCCGATGCGAAAAAACTCTCCTGGGTCTACCAAGCCAACGAATTCCCCTTTTTCACTGCTCCAGCCGTCGATAACCAAAATGTTTACATCGGTTCGCGCGACAAATCCCTCCACGCCATCAAACGCAGCGACGGCACCAGCGCATGGACTTTCAAAACCGGCGGTCGGATCGGCAGCTCGCCCATCGCCTTCAACGACGGTATCGTCTTCGGTTCGAGCGATGGCCGCCTCTACGCCGCCAATCCCGCCGATGGAGCTGAACTTTGGCGCCTCGATTTAGGAGAAGATCTCACCGCTTCGCCCGTATATGCTCAAGGCCGCATCATCATTACGGGTGGTAACGGCACCCTTTATGTGATATCGGGTAAATGATCCCACCAATTCCTGACTCTCATCACCATGCCAGAAACCACTTCGAATCCACCCTCATCGCACGGCACCCGCGCGGGTAATTATTTCATCTCAAACTATCCGCCGTTTTCCTTTTGGACCGATGATCAGGCAGCTGCGGTCGAGGAGGCCTACGCCTCTCCCCATGAAGGCACAACACCTGCGCTGGGTCTCTACCATCACATCCCTTTCTGCCGCAAACGCTGCCATTTCTGCTACTTCCGCGTTTATACCGATAAGAACGCCGATGAAATCAAGCACTACCTCGACTCCACCGTCCGTGAGCTGGAAGTGATGGCTCGCAAGCCGCTCATCGCAGGCCGCAAACCGCACTTCATCTACTTCGGCGGCGGCACCCCGTCCTACCTCTCCGCATCACAACTCGTCGATCTAACAGACCGCATGAAAGCCCTGCTGCCATGGGACGCAGCTGAGGAAGTCGCCTTCGAATGCGAACCCGGAACCCTCAACCCCGGCAAGCTCACCGCCATCAAGGACATCGGCGTCACCCGCCTCTCCCTCGGTATCGAAAACTTCAATGACCGCATCCTCGAAATCAACGGCCGCGCCCACCGCACCAAGGAAGTCTGGCGCGCTTACGAACGCGCCCGCGCCGAAAATTTCGACCAAGTCAACATCGACCTCATCGCCGGCATGCTCGAAGAAACAGAGGAAAACTGGCAGAACAACATCGCCAAAACCCTCGAGCTCGCCCCCGACTCCGTCACGATCTATCAGATGGAAGTGCCTTACAACACCGGCATCTACAAGGACATGAAAGCCAGCGGCAGCCTCGTTGCTCCCATCGCAGATTGGGAAACCAAACGCCGCTGGGTCAAGGAAGCCTTCGCCGAGCTCGAAGCAAACGGCTACACCATCTCCTCCGGATACACCGCTGTGAAAAATCCCGAACACACCAAGTTCATCTACCGCGATTCCCTCTGGGGCGGAGCCGATCTGTTAGGCCTCGGCGTCGCCTCTTTCTCACATGCCAAAGGTGTCCATTATCAAAATCTAACGGAAATTGACGACTACGATGCCGCCATTTCAGCCGGTCGGATGCCGACCAAGCGCGCGCTAAAAACCACCGAAGAGGAACGCATGATCCGTGAGTTCATTCTCCAGATGAAACTCGGTCGCGTGAAAGCCGATTATTTCCAACAGAAATTCGGCATCAACATCCTCGAACGCTTTGCCGCTCAGCTCGCCCAGATTCAATCCGAAGGACTCCTCCAAATCGAGGACGCTGCCATCCTCCTCACCCGCGACGGACTCCTCTGTGTCGATAACCTCCTCCACGATTTCTTCCTCCCTCACCACCACACCGATAAAATCGTCTAAAAATTTCCCCCATTCAAAAATCAACAATCAACAATCAACAATCATCAATCTCTTTTTCCCCATGCAGGTTTCCAAAGAGCTAACACCCATCCTCGCCACCTCCCACCTCGGGGCGGTGGCGCTGTCTTGGATACCTGCAAATGAAGTCCCGCAGCCCTATCAAAAATTGCTCGTCCACGATCACGACATGACCTCGGAACTCGCCGCCTTCCATGGCGATTCCATCTCACTCACCGTCCTGCATTCGCAGCTCAACGATTCAATCTACCTCCGCGAAGTCACGCTCCACGCCTCCTCCTCCGGCACCACCGTCGAATACGGCGTGATCGAGATCCTACTCGACTCTTTCCCGCCCGAACTCCACCCCCGCATCCTCGCCGGAGATACCCCCCTAGGCACCATCCTCACCACCTCCGGCCTCCCCTTCCACAGCGAACCCCAAGGCTTCTTCACTATACCTAGCCAGAAACTCGAAAGCATTTTTTTACAATCTCCCTCTGGAAAAATCTTATTTGGACGCTACAATCAATTGGTTGGAGATAAATCCAAGGTCTTCGCCCGCATTCTCGAAATCCTTCCTTACTGAAATACTCAATACTCAATCTCCCATGCAATACGATGCGATCATCATCGGCGGCGGCCCAGCCGGCACCACTTCCGCGACTCTCCTTGCGGAGAAAGGCCACCGCGTCCTACTCGTTGAGAAAACCACCTTCCCCCGCTACCACGTCGGCGAGTCGCTCATGCCGTTCTGCTGGTTCACCCTGAATCGCCTCGGTGTCATCGACCGCATGGCGGAAATCGGGTTCACTCGTAAACACAGCGTTCAGTTCGCCTCCATCGACGGGAGTGTCTCCGCACCCTTCTACTTCTTTCAACACTTCGATCATCCCGCCGCCACAACCTGGCAAGTCGAGCGCCAGGACTTCGATCTCATGCTCCTCGACAACGCCCGCTCCAAGGGCGTCGAAGTCCGCGAAAACACCACCGCCCTCGAATTTCTCAAAAACGGCGATCGTATCACCGGCATCCGCGCCCGCACTGGCGATGAGGATCCATTTGAAGTCACCGCCCCAATCACTCTCGATTGCACCGGCCGCGACGCGCTCTTTCAGCGAAAACACGGCACCCGTAATCGCGATCCCCAACTCAACAAAGTCTCCATCTGGACGCTATATCAAGACGCCAAGCGCGACACTGGCCTCGAAGAAGGCGCCACCACCATCGCCTACCTCCCGGGTGGCGGCTGGTTCTGGAACATCCCGCTGCGCAACGGAGTTGTTAGCTCCGGCATTGTCGCCGAACGCGACTACCTCTTCAAACCCGGTGAAACCCGTGATCCTGCCGAAATCTACGCCCGCGAAATCGAAAACAACGCTTGGATCAAAGAACACCTCTCCGTCGGAACACAATTCGGCGAATACTGGGTCACCGGCGAATACTCTTACCGCGCCGAACACTGCGCCAACGATGGACTCGTCCTCGTCGGAGACGCCTTCGCTTTCCTTGATCCCGTCTTCTCATCCGGTGTCTTCCTTGCCCTAAAATCCGGGGAAATGGCTGCCGACGCCGCCCACGCCGCCCTCGAAAAAGGCGACACCTCCGCCGCCGCCTTCGCCAATTATGGAGAAACACTCTGCGGCCACATCGAAACCATGCGTCGCATCGTTTATGCCTTTTACGACAAAGACTTCAGCTTCGCCAAACTCATCCGCAAATACCCCGACCTCCGCGCAAAACTCACTGATGTCCTCATTGGCAACGTCGAAGGCCAGGACTACACCGACCTCGCCCGCGCCATCGCCGATTTCGCAAAACTACCCGAACCCCTAGACTATGGCCGCGTCCCCGTCGTGGTCTGAGTGTCAGCGTGTCGTCTCTACAGGTTCTAGTCTTGCGTCTTGTGTCCTACCGTCTTTGAGTCTTTGGAATGAACTTCGCCTTCCTCACTCCTGGCACCGGCTCTTATTATTGCGGAGCCTGCATGCGTGATAACGCGCTCGCGAAGTCGCTCCTCGCCGCAGGTCATCAAGTTTCCTTGTTGCCGATGTATCTTCCGCTTCAGCTCGATGAGGATATTCTACCGCAGGAGCAAAACCCCATCTTCTTCGGCGGCATCAATGTATATCTCCAACAGAACCTCTCACTTTTCCGGCACACGCCTCGCTGGATCGATAATTTGCTGAACAACACCCAACTTCTCCGCTTCGCCGCCAAGCGTAGTCACATGACATCCGCCCGCGTCCACGGCGCGATGACGCTGGCCATGCTCCGCATCGAGGGCAGTCACTTCGGGAAAGAACTTGATAAACTCATCGACTGGCTCGCCATCGAAAAACCCGAGGTCCTCTGCCTGGGAACCGCTCTTCAAGCGGGCATGATCCGCCAACTCAAGCAGCGCCTCGACGTGAAAATCATCTGTTGTTTTCAAGGCGAAGACAGCTTCCTCGACGGGCTACCCGAGCCGTTTAAATCCTCTTGCTGGGCCGAACTGCGCGACCGCCTCCAAGACGCAGATCTACTCGTGGCTCCCAGTCAGTTTTATGCCGACCTCATGCGGAAGCGCCTCAATGCGCCTAATCTTCGCATCGAAATCATGCCCAACGGCATCGACCTCGAAGGTTACCTTTCGCCCCGCCCATCCACACCTCCCGTCATCGGTTACCTCGCCCGCATGATACGGGAAAAAGGCCTGTTAGATCTGGTCGAGGCCTTCATTCATCTCCGCACCACCCTCAAACACCCCGACGCCCGTTTGCACATCGCCGGAGCCGCCACCGCTGGCGATTCCGCACTCATCGCAGAGCTTAAGCAGCAACTCGAAACCGCTGGGCTAAGCGATCAGGTCACGTGGTCGCCGAACATCTCACGCGAGGAAAAAGCCAGCATGCTCTCCTCCCTGACCCTCTTCTCCGTGCCCGCAACCTATCCAGAAGCCTTCGGGCTTTACCTGTTAGAAGCCATGGCCAGCGGGGTGCCCGTCGTGCAGCCCAATGCATCCTCGTTTACGGAAATCATCACAAACAGCGGAGCTGGCGCTCTCGTCCCGCCAGGCGATACCCGCGCCCTTGCTGCAACTTGGCTAGAACTGCTCAATAACCCGGATGCTCTTCAATCTTTCCGTGAAAAAGGTCGCCATGCTGCGGAGCAATCCTATAGCATAAGTGCCATGCGCGACCGATTTCTCAACCTCGCCGCACCACTCGTCTCATGAGCAAGCCCGCCTTTGAAATTCAGCGCCATGTCGAGTTCTACGAAACCGACATGGCGGGCATTGTCCATTTCTCTAACTTTTTTCGCTTCATGGAGACCTGTGAGCACGCCTTCGTCCGCAGTCTCGACCACGAACTCCACGGCCTGCTGGACGGTCTCGAAACTGGCTGGCCACGTGTCAACGCCAGTTGCGACTACCGCTCACCCGCGCGTTTTGGCGATCTCCTAACTATCCGCCTGTTTATCGCAGAAGTCCGCAACCGCTCCGTACGCTATCGGTTTGAAATCACCCGCGACGAAACACTCATCGCAGAAGGCTCCATCTCCGCAGCCCACGTCGCCATTACTCCGGACGGCATCAAAGCGGTTGCACTTCCTCCCACGCTCGCGGAAAAACTTTCCACCTTTCTCTAACATAATTACCCCAATGAAATCCATGAACTGGTTATCTCTTGCACTCGTCACCGTCGCCTGTTGGGGACTTTACGGAATATTTCTCCACGCCGGCCAAGTCGGTATGAAGGATCCGATTCTCGGCCGTTATAAGGCGTTCCTGTTTGTCGGCATCGCCTATTTCCTCACCGCCGTCCTTGCGCCACTGGTTATTCTGTTAGCCTCGAAAAACATGAATTGGAACATGCCGCCAAAAGGCATGTGGATTTCACTCTTCGCCGGAATCTTGGGAGCCATCGGAGCGTTCTTCGTCCTGCTTGCGATGGGATCGGGCGCGAAGGCCGGAATGAATCCAGCCATCGTCGCAGTCTCGGTCATGTCGATTATCTTTGCGGGAGCGCCCATCGTGAATGCCATCGTCGGCATCGCGATGCATCCGCCCAAAGGAGGATTCTCCGCCATCCCTATCCCATTCATTTTGGGAATTTTGCTGGCCGCGCTCGGTGGCTTCATGGTCACGAAATACAAGCCTGCTTCAGCGCCGCCGCCAAAAATCGCTGAGAAGCCCTAACATAGGACTTATAGGATCTATGTCTTCTCAGCTCCAGAAACTCAATGACCTGATCCACGCCATCCTCCCGGCGAACCGTTTCTACGCCGAAAAACTTGGAGCCATCGAAAAATTCACCAGCCTGTCTGATTTCACCGCGCGCGTCCCTTTCACCACCAAAGACGAGCTCGCCGCGAATCGTGAGCAGCACCCGCCCTACGGCACCACTCACACCTTTCCGCTCTCTGGCTATCACCGTTTTCACCAAACCAGCGGCACCCGCGGCAAACCCCTCATCTGGCTCGACGATCCCGACAACTGGACATGGATCCTCGACAACTGGGAGTGGGTCTGGCGCGGTGCGGGTGTAAAGCCCGGCGACATCGCCTTTTTCCCTTTTTCCTTCGGCCCGTTTCTCGGCTTCTGGGCGGGCTTCGAAGCGGCCACCCGCATGGGCATTCGCGCCGTCCCTGGTGGCGGGCTTTCTTCGGAAGACCGGCTTCAATTGCTTCGGCAAAGCCAATCGACCATCCTCTGCTGCACCCCCACCTATGCCCTGCGCCTCGCCGAGGTGGGGGAGAAAATGAAGCTTCCGGTCTCTTCACTGGGTATCAAAAAAATCATCGTCTGTGGTGAACCCGGCGGCAGCATTCTAGAAATCCGCCAACGCATCGAAACCGCATGGCAGGCTCATGTTTACGATCACCATGGCATGACCGAAATCGGCCCGGTTTCTGTTAGTTCGGAAACGGATCGAGATCTGCTCCTACTGCGACACGATTCCTATTTCTGCGAAGTCATCGACCCCGCCACTGGCTCACCCACGCCGCTGAAAGAAACCGGCGAACTCGTCCTCACCACTCTTGGTCGCTACGGCTCGCCTCTGCTTCGCTACCGCACAGGCGACCTCGTCATGCCCGTCGCACACGAAGAACAATTCGCACTCCGTGGTGGCGTTCTCAGTCGCACCGACGACATGATCGTGATCCGTGGCATCAATATCTATCCGAGCTCGATCGATGCCATCGTCCGTTCATTTCCTGACATCGCCGAGTATCAAGTGGAAATCGATCAGCGCCCGGCTCTTGCCGAGATCCATCTAACCGTCGAGTCCAACACAGAAACTGCAAGCGAGCTCGCCCAAAAACTCCGCTCCATCTTCACCCTCCGCATCCCCGTCACCGCAGCGCCCCACGGCACCCTGCCCACTTTCGAAGTCAAAGCCAAACGCTGGAATATTATCCGATGATCAACGTCCGCCAACTCTCCAAAACCTACGAAACCCCGGGCGAAGCGATCCAGGTTCTCGACCACCTCGATCTCACCCTTGCTACCGGAGAAACCGCCGCCATCGTCGGCCCTTCCGGCAGCGGAAAATCCACACTTCTCAATCTTCTCGGCGCCTTGGATAGACCGACCTCCGGTTCGATCACCATCGGCGATCAGGATATATCCACCTTCTCGGAGGAACAGGCTGCAGCTTTCCGCAACCACTCGCTCGGTTTCATTTTTCAACAACAGCACCTCCTTCCGCAGCTCAACGTTCTCGAAAATGTCTTAGTCCCACGCCTCGCCGGCGATTGGCAGGAATCCGCCGCCGACACGGGAAAGCGCGCGCTAACACTCCTTGAAAGCGTCGGCCTCACCAGTCGCCTTCACCACCTTCCTTGGCAACTTTCCGGCGGCGAAAAACTCCGCACCGCCGTCGCCCGCGCCCTCATCAACCGACCCAAACTTATCCTCGCCGACGAACCCACCGGCTCGCTCGATCCCGCATCCGCCGACACCGTTGCCGACCTCCTCCTCGCCCTCAACCGCGACCACGGAGTCACCCTCATCGTCGTCACTCACAACCTCGCCATCGCGCAGCGTATGGGAAAAACCTTCGAATTGAGAAACGGCAAGCTCCACC
>JBILMI010000109.1:0-7802 GCA_044375585.1 Luteolibacter sp. | reverse complement strand
CTCGATGACGTTCACCAATACCTTGAATTTGTTTTGACTCCCTAATACTCGGATGAGATCTATCGGTTTTGGATGTATGTATGGCCTCCTTGGTGGGTGATTCCGAGAATGGGTATCGAACATTTAGTACGTTCACTCCGATGCCACCAGCGATTAGACCACTAAAGAAGGTAATCCATAATGTACGATGAATTGGTTTAAACATATAATCAGAAAGTACCACAAAAATGAGCCGGGACGATTTACGCCCCGGCTCCTAAATTTATGTGTGTGAGACGAGTATCAACTCGTGCGTCGAATCAACGATTATCATCATCATCTGAAATCCCGTTGTTATCGTCATCATCGTCATCATCGTCGGAGAGGTCGTCACCGTCGTCATTATCGTCCTCATCATTGATTAGATCATCACCATCACAATCGTCATCTTCGTCGTCATCAAGGCCATCACCATCGATGTCGAGTTCATTGGAGTCGTCGTCATCAAGGCCATCACCATCGATGTCGGATTCATCGGAGTCGTCGTCATCAAGGCCATCACCATCGAGATCGAGTTCATCGGAGTCGTCGTCATCAAGGCCATCACCGTCGATGTCGCGCTCTTTATTTGAGTCATCAAATATTCCGTCACCGTCGATATCGAGTTCATCGGTGTCGTCGTCATCAAGGCCATCACCATCGATATCTAATTCATTGGAGTCGTCGTCATCAAGGCCGTCGCCATCGATGTCTAACTCTGAAGAGGAGTCATCCTTCCTCTGGTCGCAATCGATGTCTTTTTCTTTTGGAGAATCGTCATTAAGTCCGTCCCCATCGATATCGAGTTCAGCGAGTGAGTTATCATCAAGTCCGTCATCATCGATATCGAGTTCGGCAGGATCATCGTTTAGAAGTGAGTCTCCAATGTAGGTGCGTTTATAAGGACCTGATTTAGCAAGACCTCCATCAACGTTGAGATCTTTACCATTAGGCTTGCCGTCGTTATCAATGTCTTTATCCGTAGAGTTAGGAATGCTATCACCATCGAGATCGCTAATAATAGCAGCCATTGCGACTGATGGAGTGAATATTAAGCCTGCTACTAAGAGGGCCCGAATGCTGGTCATGCGAGCCAGACGTGTAGGTGATGCAGAGATAGTTTTCATGGGTCTATTTAAATTCACAAGTAATGTGATTTTGAAACCATCCAATTAAATTTTTTAAAGTCAAGTTGAAGTTTGTCTATTGAAGTGCAAGGCGATCAAGCTGTGGAGTGTTTTCAGCGGGTGGGTTAGAATTTAACCTCAGATCGACAGGATGGACGCAGATCAAAACAATCAGATGACGATGTTCTCTGGACTACAGGCGGTTTTTTCAGTTTTTCTGGTGGGCGTCTTTGAACGGAGCGATAAATTATTACTGATTTTATCCGTTTTAAATCATCATCTCTAAAGGCTGCGATCACCGCAGCAGTCCAAAGCCTCCGGCGAAGTGACAAAAACCGCGTTCGAAATCTTGCCAAGAGAGGGTTCCTGGGTAAGTTGCAAGTAAGTGATGGCTTATCAAGATCTTGAACCTGTGACTCCCGACCCGAAAAAGCTGCGTCGGACGGCTTTTATTCTTATTTTTATAATGATTTTGGGAGGAATTGTGATCCTTAAAGCGTATGAGAAACGCAACAAAGAATCTGCCAAAGATGAAAGGCCGAGTTTTGTGGCACGAATTTCCGAGCAGAAAGATCTGGTTTTCATGCGGCAGGATGGAGAGTTGAAGGATTTACTGTCGTTGAGGGGAAAAGTATTGGTGGTGCAGTGTTTGGCCTCGAATCAAGACGATGTTTTGACCACGATGGCCATGAAGAGGTTGGCGGAGCGTTATTCGGCGAACGAGGATTTCGCGTTGGTGACTCTGATGCTTGATCCAGGTGCTTCTGAAGAATTGAAAGGCCAACTGGCGCAGCTCGCGACGAAGTTGGGAGCAAATTTACCACAATGGACCGTGGCTTCAAATGACAGGCCTACTCTCCATAAATTCATTAAAAACGAGTTCAAAGCGAACCAGTTACCTTACGAGAAGGATGGTGAGTGGAAGTTTGATAGATCGCTATTTCTGATTGATAAGGACCGGCATGTTCGTAAAGCGGTGGTTCCGCAAAAGCGCGGAGGAGCTCCTTACATTGCTAGCTTTGATCTTGAGCAGGCTTATGCATGGGATGTCGAGGGTATAAAGACTGGAACAGATCACTCCAACGTAGAGCAGCTTGAAGTTTTATTAGGAGATACCATCGAAATTTTACTTAAAGAAGAAATCAAGCCATGACCAAAAAGACAACTCTCATCATTTTTTACAGCTGCGTTGCAATCATATGCGCGACGATCCTTTGTGTGGTTAATTTTATCATAGTGCCGAGCATTCAAGCTGAGAAGAATAAAGGGTCAAAGTTTGTGAATGTCAGTGGAAAGGCCGAGGAAAAGTGGGTGGTGATTGATAAAGATTTGAGTGCGACTAATCAGGCGGGAGAGAAGGTGAAGCTTTCTGACCTGAGAGGAAAAGTTTGGGTAGTAGCTGAGTTCTTTGCGGTTTGTCCACATTGTGCGGTAAGAAATGGAACTGAACTGCGCGCGCTCTATGATGTTTTTAAAGATCATCCTGATTTTCAAATTGTTTGTATCAGTGTGGATCCAAAAGAAGACAACACGGAGAAGCTTAGCGATTATGCACAGGCACTTGGTGCAGACGTTAAAAACTGGTGGTTTCTCAATGCAGGCGATGAATTGCATACTCATGAGTATTTGGAAAAGACCCTGAAATTTTTTGGCATCCGTGAGCGCAGCGATCCAGCGGAGATCGAAGCAAGCGGACGCTTCCAGCATGACATGGGATTGATGCTTGTGGACCGTGATTTCACAATCATCGGTAAATGGCCACTTGCAGATGCTCGCTCTGAAGAAGGTAAGAAGAATTATCCTGAGCTTTATGATAAATTAAAAAAAGAGATGTTTGATAAAATTTCTAAAGAGCTAGCGAAGTCACCAAGCGAACCTTAATTCACATGACCCCAAATCAAGAAAGAGAAGAATGGTTGAGTCAGAAGCCGAATGAAAAGCTTTTCAAGACGCTGAAGCTACTGACTTGGATACTCACTTCAGTGGTGCTGATTTTGGTGGGTTTGATGCGTCGTCCTGAATTACGCATTCCATTGCCTGAAGGTGTGGACTTAGGTTTCTTGCCGCCGTTTCATGCAATTATAAATACGAGTGTGGCGATTTTGCTCATTCTTGCCGTTCTCGCGGTTCGCTCAGGAAAGATTACCAAACATCGTAATCTTATGTTAGGTGCAATGGGAATGTCGGTGATTTTTTTACTCGGCTATGTGGCTTATCATTTTACGAACACAGAGGTTCTTTTCGGGGATGCAAACGGTGATGGCGTGGTCGATGCTGCAGAGCTTGCGTCTGTGGGTATATGGAGGACGGCTTATATCATCTTGCTCATCACTCACATTGTCGCAGCTGGCGTGAGTTTACCGCTTATTTTACTGACGTTCACTGCGGCATGGAGTCGTCACTTTCAAACGCATCGTAAGCTGGCTCACTGGGTTTTCCCGATTTGGTTATACGTCGCGGTGACGGGACCGATCTGTTACCTGATGCTTCGGTCGTATTATCCGTGAACCTATGAATATTGAATATATCAGAAGTGACCTGATTGCTCTGTTAGGAGAGAAAAAAGTTATTAGCACAAAAGCGGCGCTTGATTCCCATGCGGGAGATAAATGGTTTGCATCGCATTCTCCGGATGTTGTCGTTTTTGCAGAATCGACAGCTGACGTATCTGCCGTGTTAGCGTTTGCGAATCAAAATCATATCCCGGTTACGACGAGGGGTGCGGGTGTCGGTTATGTGGGTGGATGTGTTCCTGTTTCGGGTGGGATCGTTCTCTCGACCGGGCGAATGAAGCGGATCATTGGCATCCATCCAGAAGATGGGGTGGCTATCGTTCAGCCAGGTGTGATCACGGGCGATTTGCAACAAGCGGTTCGCGCAGTGGGCTGGGATTATCCGCCTGATCCGGCATCGCTTAAAGAATGTTCAATCGGTGGTAACATCGCAACCAATGCCGGCGGCCCACGTTGTTTGAAATATGGGGTAACTAGAAACTACGTGCTTGGACTTGAGGTGGTGTTAGCGGATGGGCGAGTCATGCGCACGGGTGGACGGCTGCATAAGAACAAAACGGGTTTTGATTTGATCGGCATCTTTGTGGGCTCGGAAGGGATGTTGGGAGTAGTGACTGAAATTACCGTTCGCATCATTCCGAAGCCGGTCAGCCGTGGAATGTTGGCTGCGGTGTTCTCGGATTTCCAAGCTGCGGCAAAAACCGTTCAGGCAATTCTCCAAGCGGGTCATTTACCTTCGGCTTTGGAAGTGAGCGATGCGTTTACTCTTGCCGCGGCTAGAAAGAAAATGGGTGCTGAGGTTTTTCCGGAAGGAAATGGACACTTGATTATAGAAATCGACGGACGCCCTTCAGCCGTGCAATCGGAGCTCAAAGAGTTAGAGATTTTAATCAAGCACTGTGGAGCAGGGGAAATCCGCATGGCGCATGACGAAGCCGAGTGTGAGGCGATCTGGCAACTCCGTCGTGAGTTTTCTTATTCGTTGCGAGATACGGGTCTTACCAAACTCAATGAAGATATCGTCGTCCCGCGAGGAAAGTTGGTTGAGTTAGTCAATTTTGCGAGATTGCTTGAAGCAGAAACGGGAATTTCGATTGCGTGTTTCGGGCATGCAGGAGACGGAAATATTCACACCAATCTCATGGTCGATGACTATACCAATCCCGAAATCAGAGCGCGTGCAGATCATGCGCTGGATCGACTTTTTACGTGGGTCCTCGAACAAGGCGGTGCGATCACCGGTGAACATGGTGTCGGTCTAGCGAAAAAACGCTGGATCAAACAAGCGCTTGGTGAGACCTCGTTTGATGTGCATCGGGCGATAAAAAAGACCATGGATCCGAATGGGATTCTCAATCCAGGGAAGTTCTTGGATTAAGTGATTATTTAACCACGATTGACACGAATGCGAGAATCATGTGTGCGTTGGGTGAGCCAATTCCAACTCGATGGATTGACGATTGATGATTGAGGATTTTTGAATGTTGATTGAAAGATTCAACTCCTCGCTCCATGCTCTCCGCTTAAAAAGAAAGTACCGGGGACAGGACTCGAACCTGCACATCAAAGACACCTGATCCTAAGTCAGGCGCGTCTACCAATTCCGCCACCCCGGCAACGCGGGCAACTTGGAGAGTTTTCTCAGAGGCTGCAAGCGCGGATATTTGAATTATAGTAAAGAAATCAAAACGGAGGGACGGAGGGACTGAAGAAACGGAGAATTCTAATTTTAAGATTCCTCCGTTCAATCTTCTATCTTAAGGCAAGCCGATGCAGCACTTGGGGCGTAGGCTCTTTCGATTTTTCAAACTCAATCACATGGAAGCTCGCGCCCAGGTGGGCTGGATGAGTCAGGGAGCGGAATTGAGCGATGGGTTTAGGATCGTTCATTTCGCCGCTCTGGATCATTTCTGTAGCTAGGTGGGTGAGGTAGCTACCTTGGGAGGAGAAATGTGTGGGATGCCAGCCGATGGATTCGGCTTCGCGCGTCAGATCGGTGAAATCGACATGTGCCGTGATGTCTCGGCTTCCCGGATCATCAAGCGGTTCTTCTGCTGCTTGATGTTTATGAAAGGTGCGCAGAGTACCGCGGGTGCGGTGCGTGTCGAAATATTCGGGCGCTGCGAAGCCGTAATCGATGAAGACCAACATCCCATCGACGATGCAGCCAGAAATCTGTTTGAGAAACCCTAGGTAGTTGGTGCGGACTTCAGTTTGATAAGCATCCGGAAACGCTTCACTGAGAGCGGTCGTTTTTCTTCCAAGCAGCGATTCGGGATCGATGTCTTGGGCAGAGAATTCCAATCCCTTGGTCACAAAGAGTTCTTTCCATTTGTTATCGCAACGGCGGATCAGATGGAAAGGAAGGGCGTCTAGAATTTCGTTTCCGAAAGCGATACCTGGCAGGGGGTTATCAGAAAAAGTTTGGTAATCGGTGGCGAGATGAAGCTTTGCTGCCAGAGCTGACAGGCGTTGTTGTTGCGCTTCTCTGAGTAAAGGCATTGGTTCGACGATGGAGTATTCGAGGGCTTTCCAAGCGTCTGGTGAGAGAGTGGCGATGGTTTCTAAAATATCGGCAGCGAGTTTGCCGTCGTGGGCACCGATTTCGAGGATGCGCCATGGGTTTGGCTTACCATGACTTTTCCACCAATGGAGAAAACGTCGGGCGAGAAGTTGCCCGAAAAGAGGGCCGACGCTCACGCTGGTGTAGAAGTCTCCGCTGCGCCCAATTTGGCTGGATTTGCTGGCGTAATAGCCATGTTCAGGATCGTAGAGAGCGATATCGAGAAAATCGGGAAATGAGATAGAATCTTGCTTTGCGAGTTTCGTCTCGATTTTTTCCCGTATGAAAGCAGAGGAAGAGGTTGCGGCTTGAGCAGGATTCGGGTAATCCAAAGAACATGCGTCAGCTCCATGCGGCGTTGTTGGATGGTTTTCAGACATGGCGAAGCATAAGGAAAGCAATGTGAGAAAGAGCGGCAAGCGCCGTTTCTACAAGCGCAAAACATTTTGGTTTTTGCTCTTCATGTTTTGTGCGAGCGCGTCTTTGGTAGGGTATCTCTATGCCGCGCAATTCACGATACCGTATCGTGAGCGCGCGTTGACGTATGATTTGGATGAAATCAATGATGTTGAGATTCCTAGCCGCATATTAGACCGGAATGGTAAAGAAATCGGGCGAATATATGTTCAGAATCGCAGTGTGATGTCGATAGATGATGTACCGCAGTTGTTCATCAATGCTTTGAAAGCTGGGGAGGACTCGAGGTTTGAATCGCATAATGGGGTCGATATCATTGGTATTATCCGCGCTTTGAAGTTGAACTTTCAGGCAGGCACGACGACCCAAGGTGCTAGCACGATTACGCAACAGCTTGCGAGAAATGCATATCCCTTGAAGCAGGATGCATTGGCTAAGGGGGAAAGTGGAATCCAGCGAAAAATGGTTGAGGCGTTTTTGGCGATGCGGATCGAGGAACGATATTCGAAACAAGAGATTTTAGATTTCTATTTGAATCGTATCTATTTCGGTAGCGGATTTTATGGATTAAGGTCGGCTTCCCTGGGTTATTTCGGCAAAGAGCCAAAAGATCTCAACGTTGTGGAGTGCGCTACGATTGTTGGCCTAATTAAAAATCCAACCAATAATTCTCCGCTGAATAATTTAAAATCGAGTCTCAAAGCGAGAAATATGGTTTTGAAGCGAATGAGAGAAGAGCGAATGTTGAGTCGTTCGGAATATGCGGAAGCGCAACTCAAGCCCATCGAACTTCATCCAAAGCCTCTGCAGCGCGGGACTTCGCATTTATATGATCGTATCGCGGATGTGGTTGGTGCTTCGCTCGGGCGAGATGCACTCTCCGCTGGTGGTTTCACCATTCATACAACGATTCTAGCAGAAGCCCAAATTGCTGCTGAGAAGGCATTGCAAGAGTCATTGAATCAGGCAGAGAAACATCCAGGTTATACGGCTCAGAAACACAGCGAATACAGTAAAAATCAAACTGAGATTGCGCCTGAGTATCTACAAGGTGCGGTATTTATGATGGATCATAAATCAGGAGAAGTCTTGGTTCATGTTGGTGGTAGGGACTATGCGCAGGTCCCTTATGACTTTATCGAAAATGGGCAGCGTCCTTTGGGG
>JBILMI010000108.1:0-7811 GCA_044375585.1 Luteolibacter sp. | reverse complement strand
TCCGTTGCGGAATCGGCGATGTCACCGAGCCACTCCCCGCCGCCGTACGCGAAGCGATGCACGTAGCGGTCGATGAACAAGGTGAACGCGCCACCTTCAAAGGATACGGCCCGGAGCAAGGTTACGAGTTCCTCCGCCAAGCCATCGTCGACAATCAGTTCGCCGACCTCGGAATCTCTGCTGACGAAGTTTTCATTTCCGATGGTTCCAAATGCGATACCGGAAACATCCTCGATATCTTTGGAAAAGGAAACGTGATCGCAATCACCGATCCGGTCTATCCCGTCTACGTGGATACCAATGTCATGGCCGGAAACACCGGCAGCGCCGATGAAAATGGGGCCTACGAAGGACTTCTCTATCTACCATGTAACGCAGAAAACGAATTCGTTGCCGGCGTTCCATCTGAAAAAGCCGATATCATTTATCTCTGCTTTCCAAACAACCCCACTGGCGCCGTCGCGACACGTGCACAGCTTACTGAATGGGTGAACTACGCCAAGAAACACGATGCGATCATCCTATTCGATGCCGCTTATGAAGCTTTCATCCAAGACCCTGAAATCCCCCACTCCATCTACGAAATCGAAGGTGCACGCGACTGCGCGATCGAATTCCGCTCGTTCTCGAAAAACGGAGGCTTCACCGGTATGCGCTGCGCATATGTCGTGATTCCGAAATCTGTTTCCGGTCGCACCGAGGACGGCACGCCTATCCCGATTCACCAACTCTGGTCCCGCCGCCACTCCACCAAATTCAACGGAGCATCCTACCCCGTCCAAAAAGGCGCAGCCGCTGTCTTTTCAGAAGAAGGTAAAAAACAAGTTTCCACGCTCATCCATCATTACATGGGAAATGCCAAGCTCCTGCGTGAGGCCTGCCTCGCGCTCGGACTTCAAGTCTTCGGCGGCGTCAACGCCCCTTACGTTTGGGTCAGTTGCCCTAAAGGCGTAAGCTCATGGCAGATGTTTGATAAAATGCTCCAAGAAGCCCAAGTCGTCATCACCCCAGGCTCCGGCTTTGGCTCCGCTGGTGAAGGCTATTTCCGCATCTCCGCCTTCAACACCCGCGAAAACGTCGAGGAAGTTTGCCGCCGACTCAAAGAGCAAATGTCGTAATCTGGTCTTTCATCCGGCAAATTCGCCAACTAACCTACCGCAATGTTACATCTTAAATTGGCATTGATCTCAGTCGGTTGCTTGGCGCTGTGCCAATGCGTCAGTCAACATTACGCCGGACCACCCAACATGGGCGGACCAACTCCAGAAGCGCGCAAAGCCGCCATCGCCAGTGAACCCACTGGTGATTTTTACTACGGCCGCCGCTACTACGTTGAAAAAACCCGCTTCTGGGGCTACTTACGCGAGCCTCGGCAATCTGCTGAAAAATCCAAACTAGTTATCTTCAAAGAAAACCGCACTAAAAATCCAGATCGCCTCCCAGAAGACGGGCCACCCGAAGCTCGCTACGGCTTTGATAACAACTACGAATACCGCATTTACGGCAATTACACGGGAGAAAAAGCCTACGAGCCGAACAGCAATCAAGTTCTGCCAGTATTCTCTCTGACCGATTACCAAGTGGTAGACCGTCAACCCGGCTGGCTCTTCAGCCCGAAAGACTATTTTCACCCTCAGCGCTTTACTCTCTGGGCTCACTAGTTTCGCGCAGGTTGAAATTTTAAACAAATTCATCCATGGGCACCGCTCAGAATTTACGTTCCGATCATGTCAGCCATCGAAGCTCCACAACCGTCCTCACCTGCATCCGCTGCATGGCGCACGTGGCTAGATGAACACGCACCTAAACTTTTCCTCTTCGCGAAAAATCAGACTCGCTCGCACGAAGATGCCCAAGACGTGCTCCAAGACGCCATCGTCAAACTGGTAGACAAAATCCGCGCAGGCGAATTCGTGGGAGGCCAAGAAGCATGGCAGCCCTACCTCTACACCACCATACGGAGACTCGCGATCGACCTCTCAAGAAAAGACGACCGTAGAAAACGTCGTGAAAATCATGTTTCGGGGGATATCGAATCCGATCAATACGAGTCCTTTCATCCATGGTTTGATTCTGCCGATAGCGACGACGAAACCCGTGGACAACTCGAGGCCGCTCTCAAAACTTTACCTGAAAAATTTTCCTCCGTGATCATCATGAAAATATGGGGTGATCGCACATTCGCAGATATTGGTGAAGCTCTAGAAATTTCTCAAAACACAGCAGCCTCTCGGTATCGCTATGGACTTGAAGCTTTAAAACGTGAACTCGCATCAGCCCGCAAACGTGGCGACCTCTCGATCTGAAATCAACTCTCCTCATATGTCGAAAATTCCAACCATCGCCGAACAACAACTCGCAAATCTTCAACCGAATCAGCTCGATGAAGATTTCATGTCGCGGTTACTTGCATCTGCCGATGGGTCATTGTTCGAACTAACCGAGGCAGAACTGCAGTTTGAAAGCAGCCTGCGTAAATGGTCTCCAAAAAAGCTATTCCCTTCCCAAGACAGCGCGCTTCTCGACATTCTCAACAACACTCCCTTCCACGTTAATGAAAAAATCGTGCTTTTTCACAAGTCCGCATCTCGCGCAAGTGGAACAACCTCGAAGCTACGCCGCTTCAATCTCGCCGCTGCTGCCGCCGTGGCGCTATTCGGTTCGCTAGCCGCATGGATCACGCCAAATCAAACTAAAGAGACGGCGGAAATCGCCCCCAGCAAGTCATTCAATAGCCCAAGGATCACGTCCCCGGCTTCCAACTCTTTCGCGCCCGCAGCTTTTAAACGAAATTTAAGTAACACTCACGATGAAGGCGTCATCTGGAATGAATCCAACCGCCCACATCGCGTCATGCGCTTCACCTACATGGATCGCGTCACCCTGAAAAACGAAAAAGGCGATTCCATCCATGTCGAAAAGCCCAGAGAAGAGTATGTCATCATTCCTGAAAAAATTGACTAATTTCTTCATCAATCAGCAAAACCATCATTCGTCGTGAATTCTAAAGCACACATACTATCTCCCCTTCTTACAGCTGGTATCATCGGAGTGTTTTCATTTTCAGGCAGTCATAGCGTATTGGCGATTGAACCACCACCAGACAACGCCAAACCACCCGCCGCGCTTTTGAACGAGACTGAGAACATCGATGAAGTTCAGGCAAAGCTACCTTTCATCGGAGTCGTTACCGCATCGCTTCCTGAAATGCTCGCAGATCATCTCGATCTCAAACCTGGCACAGGCGTGATTGTGCGCACCGTCCTTCCTAACAGCCCAGCTGATCAATCTGGACTCAAAACCAACGATATCATTCTCAAGATCAATGAGACCGCGATCAACGATCCAGAAGCTTTCGGAACAAAAATTCGCAACCTCAAGATTGGAGATAAGATCAAATTAAAGACCATCCAACACGGCAACCCAGCAGACATTGAAATCACTCTTAGTGAGCGTCCAGTTGGACAATTAGCAGAGATTCCAAATCAAGAACCGCTTTTCGAAGGCCTACCAGATGCACAAGCCATGCGTCTCAAAGATTTGATCGAACGGAATCTCGGTGCTCTCGATGAAAATGGATTAAAGGAAATGCTCGTGCCAGATGTGCGAGCTGATGAAAAACTTCAGATGCTCCGTGATCTCATGAACCATGCTATGGGTGACGCTATGGGTGATGAGCAGAAAATCCATCCAGATCAAGGCCCGAACATTCCATTCCAACAGCAATCCACAATTCGAATGATAGATAACGATGGATCTATCGAAATCAAATCCAGCGGTGAAAGCACTGAAGTCATCGTCAGAGATAAATCGAATGCCACGATTTGGTCAGGACCATGGGACACAGAACCAGACAAAGCCGCAGCGCCGGATGATATTCGCGAACGAATTGAAAAACTTAATATCCAAAAGGGCAAAGGCTTCTCTTTCCACTTTGGAAAATAATCCTACCACTCGCACATAACCAGCCTGAGCGCGCTTGCCGGCAACCGCCCTAAACCAAAAAGGCGTCCAAGCTAAGTTACCTTTCTTTTGCTTTGTGACTTTCGCGGTCTAAAATTCAACCAGTCTACGTGATGAAATCACGATAGATTCAGGGTTCGACTTATGAAATGATTGATGACAGATTTTTCCACCTAGCCGTGAAATTTTTCATCATCATTTTAATAATCGCTGGTTCCACGCTTGGCATGAGCCAGCAGATCGAGCGGATCTGGACGGACGATCAAGGTCGTAATACCAAGGCGCTTCTGTTACGCGTAGAGAATGGCAACGCGATCTTACAACTTCCTAGCGGCAAAGAATCTCCATTCCCCATAACGAAACTATCTAAAGACGATCAGTTATGGATCAAAAATTTCAGTCAGCAAAAAAGCACAACTGAAAATAAAGATGATAAAAAACTGAACTTTGATGCCCCATGGCCCGATCGGATTAAGTTTACGGATGATCCAGAGATTATAACCGTCAAAGAAGACAAAGATAAAAATGAGTTCGTCTATGAGTCCGCGAACTATCGCTACAACTGCAATGTGCGACTCAGTAATTCCGTCGTAAAAGGCTTTGCTGTGCTCTTTGAAGCTACCCATCAATTTGTTAGAGAATTGCCCCTTGCTGTAAATGGTGGAGCCAAAAAAGATGGGAAGTATGAAATCATTCTCTTTGAATTCGAAAAAGATTATTTCTCCGCCGGTGGCCCTCCTGGTAGTGCTGGAGTTTACATTAGCGGAAAAAATATCGTCATGGTTCCTTTGACCAGTCTTGGTGTGAAAAAATTAGGTAGTGGCTACTCGTTGGATCGCGACAAGTCATCTAAAACCCTTCCTCACGAACTGACCCACCAGTTGACCCCAAATCCCTACTATGCCCAAGGTTCGATGGGCTGGTTCACCGAAGGACTCGCGGAATATGTGGCGGTCACCCCTTATTATGCAGGTGGACTCTTCAATGTGAAAGCCAACTCCAAGCCCATCATCGAATATGCCACCGCCTACGGCAAAGGCGGAACGGGTGGGCGTGCCATCGGTAAAGAAATCAATCTTGGACCGCTCAAAAATTTCATGCTCCAATCCTATGCAAGTTTTGTTGCTAACGCACAAGTCAACTACGCCTGCGGCATGTTGATCAGCAACTACTTCTTTCATATGGATCGAAAAGAAGACGCAGCGCGAATCAAAACATTCCTCGCCGCACTCAGAGAGGGCAAACATGGAGAAGAGGCTCTAGAGGTTCTGTTAGACGGACAAACATGGGCGGAACTAGAGAAAGACATCGCCAAAGCCTATTCTGGAAAAGGCATCAAATTTACCTTCACTGAATAACTTAAGATGCCCGAGGATTCATTCATCACCAAACAACTTCCACTACCGGCATTACCAGGAATCTCTCCTCAAGATCTCTCAGTTTGGCTCACGTCCAATCAAGAGCCTGCTTTCCGTGCTAAACAGATCCTCGATTGGGTCTGGAAAAAAAAAGTCACTTCGTTTGATCAAATGACCAATCTCTCAGCCGCATTGAGAGAAAAACTCACCACCTCATTTCGGATCACCGCTCTCACTCACGCGAAAACGCAGGGAAGCGAAGACACCACACGCAAGTTCCTCTTCAAACTCCACGACGGTCGTTACATCGAATCCGTTCTCATCCCTGCAAACCCCGCACTCTACGGCGAAAAATCAGATCGCCGCACACTCTGCGTTTCATCACAGGTCGGCTGCGCCTACGGGTGCAAATTTTGCGCATCAGGTCTAGCCGGTTACACCCGCAACCTCGACGCCTCGGAAATCGCCGGACAAGTCCTTGCTGCGGAACAAATTTCTGGTGAACGCGTGGACAACCTCGTGTTCATGGGCATGGGCGAACCCATGGCGAATTTCGATAACCTGATGGCTGCGATTGCGCTGATCACCGGACCGGAAACTCTACATCTCGGCGCACGCCATTTGACGATTTCTACCTCCGGCCTCGCTCCACAAATCCGTAAGCTCGCCGATCATCCGCAGCAAATCCGTCTCGCCATCTCCTTTCACGGCGCCACTGATGAAGTCCGGAACCGCATCATGCCGGTGAATAAAAAATACCCAGTAACGGAATTGATGGGTGCGCTGGCGCACTGGAACTCGACCAAAAAACAAAAGCTCACGCTGGAATATATTTTAATCAAAGGCGTCAACGACGATCTCGAACAAGCGGCGATCCTCGCCCGCCACGCCCGCCACATTTCCGCAAAGGTGAACCTGATTCCCTACAACACCGTCGAAGGCTTAGAATGGGAACGGCCTGCCCTCTCCCACTGCCGTGCGTTCCAAGATGTCCTGAAACAAGCCGGTGTCACCGCCACCCTGCGTATCGAAAAAGGCCACGACATCGATGCCGCCTGCGGCCAACTACGCCTCAAACAAGAAACCGCTGAAGGGATCGTATAGGAGAGCCAGTCTCCGTCCGGCTGAATCACTCCCGAGGCTTGCCGAGCGCGCCACATGCCATCAATGACTATATGCTCGATGGGTGGATGTTAATTCCAAAGAAACGATTAGCTCACTTTACGATTTGTTTTCTTAGCCTTCGGTGCCTCCAAGCGCTCACCAATCCACACTTTGATGAGTGACTGGCGAGGGACGCCGAGTCTGCTTGCCTCACGGTCCAGTCGATCGATCATCCAAATAGGAAAATCCACATTCACTCGCTTCTGTTCCTGGCGAGGCCGGAGGGCCTTCGAGAGATCGAGGTAATCATTGATGTCGACTTCTCCGTCATCAAAAATTTTATCTAAGTCCTTAGCTTTCATAGAGGTTCATTTCGTTCGTTCTGGCTCTTCGGGTGAAAATAATTCGTATCGTATCTTCCCTGTAAGTGTAGAATGCGACCCACAATTTGCCTTTTAGCATGGCGAATAGCGCGGAGCGTTCTTCATCCACGGATTTTGCGGGGAATGAGATGCAATCCGGGTCATCCCACAGCTTTTGTGCCTGATCAAAGTCAATGCCGTGCTTGGCTTTGTTTAGCTCGCTTTTCTGCGGATCAAAATCAAACTCCATCTAGGTATAGAAATTATACCTTAAACTGAACAAGTCAAAAATAAATTTCTACTGAAATAAGACAGGAACCTTGCCCCTCGTAGCCTTGGCGAAGTGGGGTGTGTTGAAAATCTAAACCTTACCTCGCTAGTGACAGCGCATTGACAGCCACCTTCAGATTGCGGAGGGTGCGCTTAGTAATGATTTTTAAAAGCATCTGTAGAGACGTCGGGATTGGAGCAAACTCATATGTGCTCGATACCGACGGAGTGAGAGTGATCCTCGATGCAGGAATGCATCCCAAAGAAGAAGGCATGACCGCGCAACCGCGCTACGACCTGATCGATGACGACACCGCAGATGCGATTTTCGTTACGCATTCGCACTTGGATCACGTCGGCACCCTCCCGGTTTGTGTGGATCGCCAAAGACGCGCGCGGGTTTTCCTCACCCCAGAAACCGCCGAACTTGCCTGTGCGATGCTACACAACTCTGTCAACGTGATGGAAAGCAAGCGTACCGAACTAGGCATTACGGATTATCCGTTCTTCGTCCACGGTCAATTGGACCGCATGAAAGGAATTTTCGAACGACGCAATGTCGGAAAAAAATTCGATGTCGATGAGGCAGGAAAACTCAAAGCAGAGTTTTACGATGCCGGGCACATCATGGGTTCGGTGGGTGTGATGTTTGAGGCCGAAGGCAAAAAAGTTTTCTACACAGGAGATGTGAACTTCGAAGACAGCACTCTACAAAAAGGCGCGGTATTTCCTGAGGAAGAAGTGGATGTGCTCA
>JBILMI010000107.1:0-7844 GCA_044375585.1 Luteolibacter sp. | reverse complement strand
AGGAAATCAGCAAGTTTCGTCAGCGACAAGAAAGAGGGCGCGATGACGATTTCAGCTGGGAGGTTGAGTCCTTGAGTTTTGGAGAGGAAAGATTTGATAAAGTCCTCAGTTTCCATGGCTCCTTTGTTCATTTTCCAGTTGGCTGCGAAGATAGGCTTGCGTGACATAGCTTTGTTTAGGTTAGGGTTTTTGAAATAAAAATTACGCCTCGCTGAGAGCGGCTACGCCAGGAAGGATTTTGCCTTCGAGGAGTTCGAGTGAAGCACCGCCGCCGGTGGAGATGAAAGTCATTTTATCGTCGAGGCCGAACTTATTGACCGCTGTAACAGAGTCGCCGCCGCCGACGATGGTGGTGGCATTGGATTTTGCCATGGCTTCGGCGATCGCACGAGTGCCTTTGGCGAAGACTTCGATTTCAAAAACGCCGACCGGGCCGTTCCAGATAATGGTTTTGGCTTTGGCGATTTCGGCTTCGAATTCTTTTATTGCGATGTCGCCGATATCGATGCCTTCCCAGCCTTTTTCTACGCCACCGCCCTGGCCGTAAACGCCGGAGAGTTTGGTTTCGGCGCCGTCTTTGAATTCCTGAGTGATGCGAGTGTCGGCGGGGAGGAGGAAATCGACGCCTTTTGCTTTGGCTGTTTCAAGAATGCTGAGAGCGAGCTCGAGTTTGTCGGTTTCGACGCGGGAATCGCCAGTTTCGTAGCCTTGGGCTTTGCGGAAGGTGTTGGCCATGGCGCCACCGATGAGAAAGGCATCAGCCTTTTCCATGAGGGCGGTGATGACTTGGATTTTATCGGAAACTTTCGATCCGCCCATGATGACGAGGAAAGGCCGCTCTGGATTTTGGAGTTTGACCTCAAGGTATTCGAGTTCGCTCTCGATGAGGAAGCCCATGGCGGAAACCGGAATGAATTTGGTGACTCCCTCGGTGGAGGCGTGAGCGCGATGGGCGGTGCCAAAAGCGTCGTTGACAAAGACCTCTGCGCTGCCTGCGAGGGTTTTTGCGAACGCGGAATCGTTAGCCTCTTCTTCCGTGTGGTAGCGGGTGTTTTCGAGAACGATCACTTGGCCGGCTTGGAGGTTTGCGCGGAGTTCAGCAGCTACTGCGCCGATGCAATCCGGAGCGAGCGCGACTTCTTGGCCGAGGATTTCACCGAGGCGTTTTGCGGTTGGTGCGAGGGAGTATTTTGGATCGGCTTTGCCATCTGGGCGACCCATGTGAGAGCAGAGAACCAGTTTCGCGCCGCCTTTAAGGAGGTGTTTGATGGAAGGTATTGCCGCTTGGATGCGAGTGTCGTCGGTGATTTGTCCGTCTTTCAGAGGGACGTTGAAATCGACACGCATCAGGACTTCTTTGGAGGCGACGTCGAGGTTGCGGATGGAAAGTTTAGGCATGGCGGGGAGATGCACTAGGCGGGGGGGAGTGTCAAGACGAGGGAAGAGTGAATGGTGAAGAGTGAAGGGTGAAATTGCTCCCGCGCTCCCATTTTTCTTAAATTTTCAATATTCACTCTTCACAATTCACTATTCAAAGCCACTTCACTTCTGCCGGCATGGTAACGAATTTGCCGTCGATGCAGAATGGTTTGCCATCGAGAGTGACTTTCGAGCCCTCACCTAGGCTTGCGATGAGATCCCAGTGGAGGGCGCTCTTGTTGCAGTTTCCAGTTTCTGGATAACCTGCTCCGAAAGCGAGGTGGAAGGATCCACCCATTTTTTCGTCGAAGAGAATCTGTCCAGTAGGCTGATTGATCGCGCGGTTGGTTCCGAAAGCGCACTCACCGATGCGGCGTGCGCCATCGTCCTGATCGAGCATGGAGATAAGAAAATCCTGACCTTCATCTGCGGTGACATCTGTGGCGCGGCCGTTTTCCATGACGATTCGCGCGTTGCGGACGGCGTGGCCTTGATAGACGCAACGTTTATCAAAAAACACTACACCGTGGGCTCCACCATTTGCGGCACTGAGGTTAGGACCGGAATAGACTTCGCCATCTGGGAAGTTTTTGCGACCTGGACTGGAGAGCCAGCGTGAGCCACCAATGTTGACTTTGAGGTCTGTGCCGGCGGGGGTTTGGAAATGGAGTTCGCTGCCAGTCATGAGTTGCTCAGCGAGCTGGCATTGCCAGCGATCCAGTTCTTGCCAGAAAGCCACAGGATCTTCCTGATTGAGCTGACATGCGCGGACGACGAATTGACAGTAATCTTTCAAACTCATCCCTGCATCCTGAGCGTAGGCATTGGTTGGATACAGAGTGGTTGTCCAGAGCAGAGGCTTGAGATTGGAATCGATGGATGGATCATCGGCCACGGCGGCACGTTGGAAAAAGATTTCGCGGTTGGCTCCATCGGCACGGGCGGCGCGTTGGGTGACTTTGGGATCAAATTTATCTAAAGCGCGTAGGTTGTTAGAAGCTCCGATGTTGATCGATGCGTCGATGGTATCTATTTCAAGTCGAGCAAATGGACTGGTCCAATCGAGTTGATGATCTTTGGCGAGTTCGTAAAAGGCTTCGCCTAAAAATTCAGGTCTGCAATTCACGATGGGCAACCCACCTGCGATCAGCACTCGGCGATAAACGGCTTCTAGCAAACGCTCTGCGCTGGGTTGGGCGTTGATGCGCACAATCTTGCCGGGTTGGATATTGGTAGCGTGTTTCACGAGCACTTCGGCCCAGCGCTCAAGGTGGAGTTGATTTAACATGCTCTCCGTTAAACGGATTCGGGGAATTTGTCACGTCTTGGGAAAGGGGATTTTCTCGGAAAAGAGCAGATGGGATTTTATTTTCAACGCAAAGCAGCTGAGGTCGCAGATGGGCGCAAAGCTTCGGTTGATGGAAAATTACCGTCCCGCCCTGCTCAAAATGCGGATGAAGGTGTTGGTATCCTTCCAAATCCGGCGATAGAATTCTTCGTCGCTTGCACCAAGTGCGAGCAATGCGCCGCGGTGGTTTATCCAGAGCACGGTGCCTGCAAGTATCGCGCGGATGCGGAAAAGCGTGGCCCAAAGAAAACTGACGTTCTTGGAATGATTCCGGTTATCGCTAGCTAGGCGATCCCGATGAAAGGCGATGTGTCCGGCTTCATCGTGGATAATGAGTTTGCACATTTGGCATAATGCCGGATCACTGCCGTATTTGCGGAGCATCTTGTAATACACATGGCTGACGATTTCCGTGACCAGTAATGCGTGTAATTCAAAACGCACTCCGAGAAATTTTCTCATGTTGCAGAATAGTTCGAAGCTCCAGTGGGTCTCGATAGGTTCGCCGCCGAGTCTTTTGAGCATTTCTCCGAGTAAACGTGAATGTTCGGATTCTTCCTTGAACCAGAGGTCGACCATTTGTTTGATGCTTGGATCCGATAGAAAACTCTGGCGATTCCATGCAATCAGATAGGCTGGGCCGCCTCCATCACCGAGTTGAAACTGTTGGATGGATTTTCGAATTTTTTTGAGTGCGTTTCCCTCCAAGTTTAACGGGCAAGTCCAATCCGGTTCGGGACGATTGCTGCCGTTGATTTCGAAATATTTTAGCCAGCGCTGTGTGTCCATGGTTGAGGGGGGGGCATCTTTATTCAAGCGCGTCTGGAGACGCGCGGTCCATTTAGAAGAGTGCTTCGAATGAGGGTTCGTCTAGGATCTGGACGCCGAGTTCTTTGGCTTTGTCTAGTTTTGAGCCGGCGGATTCTCCGGCGAGGAGGTAGTCGGTATTTTTTGAGACGGAACCAGAAACTTTACCGCCGTTTTGTTCGATGATCGTTTTGAAATGATCACGATCTTGGGACAGAGTTCCGGTGATGACGAACGTTTTTCCGGTTAAGGTAAGTTTTGGTGCTTCGGATGGCTTTGGAGAATAGTTGTTAGACTCCGGATTGATATTGAGCTCTGCAAAGCGTTGAAGTGTGTGTTGGCCTGCCTCTGAGTGGAAAAAGGAAAGAATAGATTCTGCAACCGCACGACCGACATCGCCGGTGATTGCATAAGGCTCTAGGATGGGGTTTTTCTTTTTCGCGTCGGCGCGGGTATCGTTGAGTAGCTCGGTCAAGATATCTGAATTTGGAATATCTGTTAGAAATTGGTGGAGTCGTGAAAGTTCTTTTGCGGCGGATTCGCCGAGTTGGCGAATGCCCATGGCGAAGAGCCATTTGTTCAGGGGTTTGGCGCGAGCGGCATCGAGTGCGGTTATCACTTTCGCGGCGTTTTTTTCGCCAAAGCGGCGGGGGGCTTCATCGGTGCCGAGGTTGAGGTTGGCTAAGGTCTCTTCGTTCAGCGAAAAGAGATCGAGTGGGCTTTTCACATGGCCGTGGCGGACGAGGGCGTCGGCAACGATTTCTCCTACGCCATCGATATCGAGGGCTTTGCGTGCCGAGAAGTGAGAGATGGCCGTGGTGGCTTGCGCAGGGCATTCGAAATTGGTGCAGCGCCATGCGACAAAACCGTCTTCTTGGGTGATGGGCGCGTGGCAGGAGGGACATTTTCCTAAAACGAAATCGTAGAGAGAGAATGGCGGCTTAGTAGGATCGGGATCGATGACCTTGACGATGGCGGGAATGATTTCACCGGCTTTTTCGACAAGAACTTTGGCACCGATGTAGATGCCTTTTTTGGTGATCTCGTCTTGGTTGTGCAGGGTGGCACGGGAAACGGTTGAGCCGGAGATGAGAACGGGTGTGAGTTCGGCGACAGGTGTGAGCACGCCGGTGCGGCCGACTTGGATGGAGATAGCGTTGAGCGTGGTTTCTTGTTGCTCAGGGAGAAATTTATAAGCGGCAGCCCAACGTGGGGCGCGGGAGGTGAAGCCGAGTTGTTCGCGTTCGGAGCGGTCGATGACTTTCACGACAACCCCATCGGTGGCGTGGTCGATTTCGTGGCGGTGGTCGCGGTAAAAAGCGATACCTGCGAGGAGTTCATCTAGGTTTTCGGCGATGCTGACAGGTTGGTTTCGAGGAATGGAAAATTGATCTAACAGCTCGTGGAAATCAGTTTCGGAATCCAATTTTTCACCATCGTAAGCGCCGAGACCGTGGGCGAGGAAGGCGAGGGGACGTTGGGCGACGACTTTTGGATCGAGTTGTTTGATCGTTCCAGCTGTGGCGTTACGAGGATTGGCGAAGGTGGGGAGGCCAGCTTCGTCACGTTCTTCGTTCATCGCAGCGAAGGCGGAGTTCGGCATGAAGATTTCGCCGCGGACTTCGAGGATCGCAGGGATGTTGAAATTTGAAATTTGAAATTTGAATGTTTCACCCTCCTTGAGGACTTGGAGGTCGATAGGGATGAGTTCGCCGTCGGAGGATTTGATGAGGTTACCAGTGTGGGCGTCTGCTACGTCCACGCCTGTGACTGGGTGGAACCAGCGGTTGTGGCCTTTTGATTCGTAGCCTTGATCGAGGAACCAGTTGGCGATTTCCTCCGAGGTGGGCTCGGTGCCGTCCACGTATGGCTGAGAAATGACGAAGGCGGGGCCTTGTTCGGTGGCGAGGATGCCGTGGAACCAGATGTCGTCACCAAAGAGGCGATTACACGCGACGATGTTGCGTAAGTAGGGAATGCTGCCCTGGGCTCCGAAATTGGGAGGGAGAGTGAATTTTACAACGCGCTCGAATTTTTCGACTAGGAAAACGGTGTGTTCGGACTGTCCGCCGAATTTTTTCCAGCCTTCTGCGAGTCCAAATAAGCCTTTTGCTCGGAGCATCCGACCAGTATCAGCTCCCCATTTAAGAATGGATTCGGTTTCACGTCGGATCCGTTGCGCCACATTGTCTCCATCTTTTCCTGTGAAGTCTTCTTGAATCCTTCGAGCCAGGCTTTGTGGCGAGCCTTGCGAAGATACTGCGGGGAGAGCGGCATTTTCTGTTCGGTGTTCATAGCTGTTTTCATACGGTAGGATGGATTCGAAGTCAACTCCACTGGCGGGTGAAGAGATTTTATACTCGGCCGGATCTTCTGCGAGGCCGTCGGATGAGATGGCCTGTGGAGAGAAGATGATCTCGGGTTCTGTGGGCTGGGATGAAAGTGTTAGTGGAATGTTGCGGATGGTGCGGACGTTTTGGGTGACGTCGTCGCCAGTGGTGCCGTCGCCGCGGGTGGCGGCGTATTTGAGATTTCCGTTTTCGTAGTAGAGCGAAACCGCGACACCATCGATTTTGGGTTCGAGGGTGACGGAGATGTTTTCTCGTCCGAGATTTTTTTGGAGGCGACGGTAAAAGGCAATGAGTTCGGCTTCTGGGGTTTCCGAATCTTTGAGTTCGAAGACATCATCGATGCTGAGCATAGCGACGGGATGTGTGACTTGGGAGAATCCTTCGAGGGGTTTGGAACCGACGCGTTGGGTGGGCGAGTTTAGATCGGCAAGGTGCGGGTGCTTTTTTTCCAACTCTTCTAGCTCGCGGAAAAGTTTGTCGTATTCAGCATCCGAGATCTCGGGCTCGGCTTGGGTGTAATAAAGTTGGTTGTGGTGGTCGAGAAGTTGACGAAGCTCCGCCACGCGTTTTTCGGGCGCGGGGGTGAAGGAGAATAGATCTAGCTCGTCGGGCATAGATGGAGTAAAGACACAAGACTGGTAGAGGCAAGACACAAGAGGGTAGATTGGGATAGAATTTAAAGTAGGTTATTGGCTCTATTTGAATCCTAGCTTCCGTACATGTCGCAAATGATCTACTTGTTCGAGATATGATGAAGCTGATGAATATTTAAAATTTGCATGAGATCACATAAATTATTGGTTAGAAGAGGGCGGTCGAGAGACAATTAACCAAGAAAAGCTTATCAGTAGTGTAATAGATGCTGATCAAGGAGATAACTTGCCATGGCATCCGAATTAAAAGAGACGACTGATTTGAGAGTTCGCAATGTTTCGTATTCCTGGCACTCCTTCCAGGGTGCGGATTTGTTAGGGGAATTTTCCTAGGGTGGTCGTCGCGGTGCTCCTCGACCCTGGGCGAATTTCTGTCCTCCCGTTGGGATGGGGAAGAGGGCGCGACTGGAGTCGCGCGGTCCATGTCCACTGAGACTCCCCCGACTTTATCGGGGTCTTCGATAAGTCCCAGCCACGATGGGGTTTGACGGGAGAGGGCAGGAGTTGCAAGTTTGTGGTGTGACGGCTGTGAATTATAAGATTGGTAACGAGAAGTTGGTGAAGGTGCTGGATAATGCATCGAGTCACCTGCGTGGTTTATTGGAAAAACAGGGCCGGTCGGATGGGGCTTTGCGGATTGCGGTGATTGGTGGTGGTTGTTCTGGGCTGCAGTATAAGATGGATTTGGTGGATGGACCGCGTGATCGGGATATTTTAGTTCCGAGTAACGGGGTGAATGTGGTGATCGATCCGAAGAGCGCTTTGTTTGTGAGCGGTAGTGAATTGGATTTTTCTGATGATCTCCAGCAAGGTGGATTCAAGGTGAGTAATCCAAATGCGGTGGTGACTTGTTCCTGTGGGGAAAGTTTCGCGGCTTAGGATAGAAAGATTTTTAACCACGAATGACTCGAATGATCACGAATCCTTAATGATGAATGGATTTGAAATATTGGGATTGAGGGTTGGGTTGGTGGTTTCTGATGAAGAAGTCCGGGAGGCGTTTCGTCAGCGGGCGGCGGTGGTGCATCCAGATTCGGGTGGAGATGAGCAGGATTTCGCGATGTTGCAGGGAGCACAGGAGATTTTATTGAGTCCGGCGAAGCGAATGAAGGCCTGGATGTCAGTGCGTGGGATCGAAGCGGATGCGAGAGGCCAGATCGAGGGAGGATTGATGGATCTTTTCCAGAAAGTTTCTGAAGTCGGCGCCGCGGCGGAGTTATTGATCCGCGAGAATGCGGGTGCGAAATCGGCTTTAGTGAAAGCGAT